>JAOUMB010000006.1 GCA_029881725.1 Nitrospirota bacterium | reverse complement strand
CGGCGTCGGCGGCGTCGGCTCTGGCGTCGGCTTTGGCGGCGTCGGCTTTGGCGGCGTAGGCGATAATCCTTAACGGCCCCCACGCCGCCACCAGTGTCGCGGCTTCAATGGCCCGGACGTGTGTGTCCCAGCCATCGCCGGCCGCAAACAACTCGCGATCCCACACCAGCGGCAGCACCCGCATCGCGCACCGTGCCGCCAGCACCACCGCCGCACTCGGGGATAGTTCCCGAAATTCCTTCTTGGTCAGCGGACGGCGATCCTGCTCCCCCCCGCTCCCCCCTTTCTGCTCCGGCCCTTCCATCCTCACCTCCATCCACCCCCCACCAAACGCCCTCAGCATACCGCAAATGCCTTTCGCATCACCATCCACCCCGCACACCCCCATGGCATCCGTGAGCCACGGAGTCCTATAGGAATGGAAGCCGCCTGCCCCGGCACCGGGCGGATGTGTGATCGAATGGAAACAATCGGGCGTTTTAACCGTTAACGCTCCGGTAATTTAGCCTCCCGCTACGGGCGGACCCGCCCCGTTGGACGCCATTTGGCGGCGGACGGCCTGGCCCCCGCGTCTGGTGATCCCCGCTCCGCCGGGCGGGGAGCGAGGCGGGCGGCTTCCCCCTGAAACCCGCCCAACCATTTGAATAAAAAGAATAAAAAAACTCATTCCCGCCCCCCCGATGCGGTGGCGGGTGGCCAAACCCGCGCCGCCCGAATTCATTTAATTTTCCGTAACATTAAATGAATTCCCCCTCCGCGCCCCCCTCCCCGCATCCACCAGGCGGCGCGTTCCCGCCCCGGCACCGTGCAATCCATTGCCACATTGCATTTTACGCCAATAAAACCAATCGGTTATGCAATTTCCATTGCACCGTTGCGGCCCATCCATAAGGCCCATTTTTTCGTATCGTTTCAATGGGTTCTGCAAATCCTCCCCAAAAACCCCCTTGGAAATACCCAAATCGTGCTACCGGCCTTCAGAACCCATTGATATTCCGTTTCACCACCACCGTGAAACCGCTAAATCACCCCTGCGAAACACCCCCACAAACGGCATTTTTTTCCGCATTTTCAGTCGCTTCTGAACGCCGGAACCGTTAATTTCACCGTGAATCATTTCGCACCCCCCTCCCCCACCCGCCTCGTTTTTTCCATTACATCCCAAATGGTTAACCGTTCGGTGTCAAATTTCCTGCTTCGCCACCGGATAACCGGATGCCGCCCCTCCACAAACGGCAAAAAACATCCGTTTTCCAACGGGTTATGCCGTTGGTGTGGCCGGAGCCAACGGTTTAGCTTCGCCATTTGCGGTATGAAGTGTTACGAATGGCCCCACCGGGAGCCGCCAGGGCGCCCGGACCGGCCATTCATAACCCATTGGTTTTACGTTCCTTTTTTAATTCCCCGAGGCGAAAAACACCACATGCGCCACGTGCGCCATGGCGAAAAACGCCCCCCGCGCCACAATACCCCGGGAATCGTGTGCCGGAACCACCCCCAACGCCGCACCGCACTTGCGGGGTGAATGTGAATGTACTTATAGTCAGGGTGTTTGCACCCTATGCCCGGAGGGATCCTGTCGATCCAGCAATCCATGCCGGACCTTCACACCCAGATTCTCGCCCTGCTGATTATCCTGCTGACCGCCAGGGTCTTCGCCGAGGTCGCCACCCGTCTGCGGGCGCCATCCGTTATTGGTGAACTGTTCGCCGGGGTGCTGCTGGGCCCCAGCCTGCTGGGGTGGATCCAACCCAGCCAGGCCATCCAGCTTCTCGCCGAGATCGGCATTATCCTGCTGCTGTTCGAAGTGGGGCTGGAAACCGATGCCAAACGGTTGATTCAGGCCGGGCGCAAGGCCATTACCGTGGCCATGGGCGGGTTCGTGTTTCCATTTGCGCTGGGATTTGCCCTTTGCTACTGGGGCTTTGGCCTGTCGCTGCTGGTCTCCCTGTTTGTTGGCGGCACCCTCACCGCCACCAGCATCGGCATCACCATCCGGGTGCTGTCGGACCTGAAGCGACACAAGTCGCCCGAAGGGCAGATCGTGCTCGGGGCGGCGGTGCTGGACGACGTGATGGGGGTGGTGCTGCTGGCGCTGCTGTATGAATTTGCCACCGGTGGCGGCATCAGCTTCGTCAACACCGGCAAGGTGCTGGTGTTCATTGCCATCTTCTTTGCCCTGGCGCCGCTGATCGCCAAGTTGATGTCGCTGGTGATCCGCCACTTCGACGCGGTGACGCAAACGCCGGGGCTGATTCCCACCACCATCATTTCGCTGGTGCTGTTTTTCGCGTGGCTGGCCCACTGGGTGGGTGCCCCGGAACTGCTGGGCGGGTTTGCCGCCGGAATCGCCCTGTCGCGGCGGTTTTTCTTCCCGTTCGGGGCCGCGTTCAGGACCGACGAGGTGTTTTCAGAACGCATCGAAGAGCAGATGAAGCCGATCATTCATCTGTTTTCGCCGATCTTTTTCGTAATGGTCGGCCTGTCCCTCAACCTGCGCGACATCGATTGGGGCTCCGGCTTTATCTGGACCTTTTCGGCCCTGCTGTTTGTGGCGGCGGTGGCGGGCAAATACGCGGGGGTGTTCGCGATCAACGAACCGTGGCATGCGCGCATCGCCATCGGCATGGCCATGATTCCCCGTGGCGAAGTGGGGCTGATCTTTGCCGAACTCGGGCTGGAAAGCGATATTTTTTCCAACGAGGTTTACGCCGGAATGGTGATGGTCATCGCCCTGACCACCCTGCTGCCGCCATTTGTCATGAAATGGTATTACGGGCGCTACCGGGAGCGCTTCGACTCCCGGTAGGCCCCTTTAAGGCCCCTTCCGTCAGTGCCCGATCCCGCTTTTCAGCTTCCGGGCCAGCCAGGCGGCGTCGTCGGTATTGAGCACCCCCGCAAACGGGGCCATGGGCGTGTCCGGCCGGCCGTTCAGGATGATTTCCGCCACGGCGGCGGCGTCCTTGCCCTTCAGGGCTTCCGGGGTGAGCGCCGGACCCAGGCCGCCGCTCAGGTCGGCGCCGTGGCACATGCCGCACACGCCGGTCACCATTTCCAGAATCACCGCCTGCCGTTCCGCATCCGGCTCCCCCGCCAGGGCGAATGTGCCCCCGGACAGTCCCATCAGGACGCCCACCGCCGTCGCCACACAAAACCGATTCATCACCCACCTCCTCGTAATCCGCCTTTGCCAAGCGTTTCCCCCAAGCGAAGCCTCGCCTTGGAAACAGCCAGAGTTTCCGCCTGAATGCATGCCACATGCAACAGGTTTTCTCCCCCTCCCCGCAGCTTCTGCATTTTGCTCTCCGCGTGGCCGGTTGCCCCTTCAAAACCAAAAAAACCGCCAGGCCCGGTGGGGCCTGACGGTTTATATGCGGTTCCGGGAATTTTCCCGGACGTGGGGCTATTTGTTCTGCTGTTCAGCCAGCCACTTGGCCTGACGGTCGCCCTCGCCGAGCTTGCCGTAACCGCCAGCACCGTAACCACCGGTCTCCATGCTCAGGGCACGGGTAACCATGTAGCCAACGGTAACCAGAACGCCGGACAGAACGGCAAGCACAATCATCCACTCTTGCATGGGTCTACCCCTTATTTTACAAACCCGTCCGACGGCCGCCGGAGGGCAATGAGAATTGCTGCCGCACCCTACCAAAGCGCGGCAAACCCAAGACACACGGTCTTGTAACGTGACGGGGGGTACCCTAGCGAAGCGGGGCGTATCGGTTCAACTGTACACACGCGTAAAATCAGCCGGTCCGCGGCCACATGCCGGATGGCACCACCCGCCCGCGCCGCCGGCCCCCGTACAGATACATCCATGCTGGCCCCCAAGGGGAGGCAATGGGCTGGCGGGTGTATTCCACCGGCACGTCCTCCAGCCGGTCCAGACGCGCCAGCAACGGCGTGGAAATGCGGTATACCTCGCCATGCACGGCGGTTTCGCCGCCCTCCACCGCGCCGGGGTAGCCGCCCAGATCAATCAGGGTGAACCGCGGGTCGGTCACGTGGGTTCCCAGCAGGCGCGCACCGCGCATCAGGCGGTGGTTGGAGCGGCCCCGCTTGAGGGTGCCATACACAAACACCAGCACGCTTGCACCATTTCGATTTTGATAAATATCGTGCAGACAATATGCCTATTTACCGATAAGAATCCGATGAAGCAGGCGATCTCCGAATTCAGGCTAACCGAAATCACCCCGATCCTCCAGAAGTGCCTGGACGATCCGAAGTTTCTGGCCAAGCTGTCCACCGCGTTATGTGCGGCTCACCCGGAGTTTGCCAGCATGCGGTCCAAGTTGCAGGATTTTGAGTTCGTGTTCAGCGCGCGCAAGTGCATCACCACCACCATGCTGTGTGCCAGCGGGGCCCTGAATGCGTGTTCCATGTCGGAAAAAATGGACCTGTGTGAAGCGCAGATATGGACCCGGCATGAACTGTTTCCAATCTGGATCGACTGCCTGATCGACACCGTGCACGCGTTTCACCGCCTGAGCCCCGAGCTACGCAGCGGCTGGCGCAAGGCGCTGCAAGGGTGCATGTCGCGCTGATTTCCCGGCTGTTACGGCCCCAAAAACCGCAGATGACTGCCACACCCGGCGGTGCAATCGCTGGCGCCGAAGCCAGGCACCGGGGATGAGCCTCCACCCGCGCGGTTAATGGCGCATTCGATCCCCTCGTGCAGATCCACCCGCTCCACCCGGCAGCCGGGTGCGGTCAGCAGGTAATCAATGTGCCAGCGCACCCTGCGGGGCCGGGCGGAAAGCCCCATGTGCCGCAGCACGCGGGAGCCGATTCCGCCTCGGGCGCTGCCGGTATAGACATACAACCCGGCCGCAAAATCGAACGTTCCCAACCGGCCGACCCGGATGCGTTGCGGGTGCTCCAGGCGGATAAACAAACGGTAGGTCTGTTTCATCGGAGCAGGGAGCCGGACCAGGCCTTCCAGCGGCGGTATTTTTCCTCCAGCCAGGGCCCCTCGGGGGCGGCCTCGGCACCGGAGGGGGCGGCAAACGGGGGCAAACCGGCGGCCAGCCGCGCGGCTCCCAACAGGGTGGCCTCGGTCTCCTCCAACAGGTGGACCGGAAGGCCGGAGGCCGAAGCCAGCGCAGCGGACACGAACGGGTCGTTGGACATGCCCCCGGCCAGCCGGATGCCCCGCAGGGGGCCCAGCGAGGCCAGCCCGTGCAGAATCTCCACCACACGAAAGATCACCCCCTCCAGCGCCACCCGACGCAGGTCCGGACCCATCAGGCGGCGGGCCTGCGGGGAAAATTCCGGGCCGATCCCCGCTTTCCAGTGGGGCGCGCCCACCCCGGCGCTGTCCGGCAGGCAAAAGGCCCCCGGTGCCGGGTCGATGGGCGGCAACCGGGTCGGCCCCTTGCCGAAGCCATCCACAAACGGTCCAATGGCGTTGATGGTGCCCTCCATTGCGTAATGCCACACCCCGTCGCCCAGGGCGGGTCCCAGCAGGTAGCCGGTGGGCGCCGCCGCCCGGGTGGGGGTGAGCCGCAACACAAAGCCGCCGGTGCCCAAATTGACCAGCGCCTCACTGCCGTCCGGCGCGAGCACCGCCAAGGCGCCCGCGGCCTGATCGCTGATGGTGGCAGTGACGGTCAGGCCGTTGGAAAGCGGGATGTCGTTTCCTTCGGTGGGGCCAATGGCCGGCAGGGCCCGCCGGGGCACGCCATAGACCGACAGCAGTTCGTCGCACCAGCCGCCGGAATCCAGATCGACCATGGCCGTGCGCGCGGCCATGGAGGGGTCGGTGCGGTGCACCCGGCCGCCGGTCAGTCGATAGATCAACCAGCTTTCCAGGGTGCCGAAACGCAATTCTCCGGTTTCCAGCCCGGTGCGGAACTCCGGATTTTTGAGCAAAATGTTGGCCAGCTTGGGGCCCGCATAGTGGGGTGACAGCACCAGCCCGGTGCGGCGGATGATCTCCGGGGCCCGCTCCGCGTGCTCCCGGCACCATTTTTCGGCGCTGCGATCCTGCCAGCTGATGATCGGCGTAACCGGTTCCCCACCACGGGCGCGCCACAGCAGAAACGATGAACGCTGGCTGGCGATCCCCAGCGGCGCGCCGGGGCATTCGGCTGCGGCACGGGCCAGCAGGCGCTCGGCGATTTCAAAAAACTCCTCGGCATCCGCCTCACGCACCAGGCGCTGGCCGAACACTGGCGGGGCCGGTTCGGCGGCGATGGTGTGCAGGTGACCCCTGCGGTCCAAACGGGCGCACTTGAGGCTGGTGCTGCCCAGATCCAGCGCCACGGCGAGCGCCATCAGAGCCCCCCCTTCATCCAGTCCCGGGCCTTGGCCTCGGCCTGTTCGGTGTTCCACCCCAGCGCCCCCGCCAGGGCGTAGGCCACGGCGGTGACCTGATCGGACCCCAGCCGCGCCAGAATGGCCAGCGGCACGCGCCTCCGCAGGACGTCATCCAACGAAAGAGCCATCTCGTGATGCACCGCATGCACCGCCTCCCCCAGGCACATGGGCACCTCCGGGTGAATGCGAGCTGCCAACTGGGGAACGGATTTCAGCCGCTCGTGCAGTTGGGTGACGGTAGTTCCCAGACGGCGGGTGGAAAGCCGCGCCGTTTCCGGGTCCAGCCCCCGCGCCGCCCCGGTGGCGGCGGCAGATTCCCGCCACGCGTCAAAGCTGTCCAGGTTCGGCGCCCACGGAAACGGCCGACGCCGGGTGGGGCACGGCCCGTGGGAGCGATCGAGCAGACCACAGGCAGCCTCCACCGTCATGGCGGCCTCGGCGCGGGAGGAGGTGAATTTTCCACCGATAGGCATCAGCAGGCCCGCTTCCGGGGCCTCCAATGACCATTCCCGGGTCACGTCGGTGGGGGAGGCGTCCGGGGCGTTGATCAGGGTGCGCACGCCGGCAAAGCGGCCCACAATGTCAGCGGCGCTCCACGCCCGATCCCCCAGCACACGGGCGCACTCGGAAAGAAGGTACTCCACGTCCGCATCGGTCACGTCCACGCGTTCGGCGGGGCCGGGCCAGTCGGTGTCGGTGGTGCCCACCAGACTGCGTCCGTACCAGGGGATGATGAAAAACACCCGCCCGTCCCGCCGCGCGGTGAGCAAAAACGCATCCTCGGTGGGCAGGGCGGGAAGCACCAGGTGCACTCCCTTCACCAGCCGCACCAGATCGCGGGCGGTGTCGGGCAGGCCTCCAATGCGGCTGCCCCAAGGCCCCGCCGCGTTCACCGTTACCCGCGCACGGATACGCACGCTGTCGCCGGTGAGAACATCCTCCACCTCCGCCCCGCCGATTCTGCCCGCCTCGCGGGTCAGTTCAACGGCGCGGGCGTGGTTCACGCACACCGCTCCCGCCGCCATGGCACCCGCCACCACCTCCAGGGTGAAGCGGGCATCATCGGTACCACAATCGCCATAGGTAAAGCCGCCGCGCACCCCCTCCGGGAACAGAAACGGCCAGGTCTCCAGCGTCTGTTTGCGGCTGAACATGCGATGGGGCGGCACCGGCTGGCGGCTGGCGGCAAGCCGGTCGTAAAGCCACAGCCCGGCCTCCATCTTCAGCTTGCCGACCCGATCTCCCTTGTACATGGGAATGGCAAAGCGCAGCGGGTGGACCCGGTGTGGTGCCAGCCAGGCCAGCCGACGCCGTTCGCGCAGGGCCCGCTGCACCAGACCGAACTTGAAATGCTCCAGATAGCGCAGCCCGCCGTGCAGCAGTTTGGATGACGACTGGCTGGTGCCGGAACCCCAGTCGTTCGCCTCCACCAGCGCCACCGAAAGGCCACGCAGGGCCGCATCCTGGGCAATCCACGCCCCGTAGATGCCGCCACCGATCACCAGCAGGTCGAAGGGTCCGCTTTCCAGTTGACCGAAATCGCGCTCCATCAGGCGGTCTCCACCCGGTTCAGTTGCCCGCACAGCCATTCCGGCCGGTCGCTGATCAGTCCATCCACACCGATTTCCCGTGCCCGTTTCAGGTCGGCGGAGGTGTTCACTGCCCAGCATAGCAGGGGGCGGCTGAGGCCGTGCATGTAGTCGGCAAAGTCACGGGTGACGGTTTTCAGGTTCACGCAAACCCCGAACATGGCTTCGATCCGCCGCCCGACAGCGACGGAGGGGCGTTCTGGGTGCTCCAGGTTCCACACGCAGCGGATGCCGGGGGCGCAGTGCATGGCGTATTCCAGCAGTTCCGGCCAGAAGGAGAGCAAAAACACACGGTTTTCCACTCCCCGCGCCCGCACCCCGTCGAGGATGGTGCGGACAAGGGCCTGATGGTTCGCCACCGATGGCGGCGCGCCGCGCCGCTTGATTTCGAGCATCAGCGGCACCTGTGCCGAATAGCGATCCAGCACCTGATCCAGGGTGGTCAGGCGGGTTCCCTCAAAACGCGGTGAAAAGTGCGCCCCGGCGTCCAGTTGCCGCAACGCCTCCCAGGTACGACCGGCCACCCGTTTGCGCGGCAAGCCCAGCTTTCTTAATGTCCGATCGTGATAAACCACCGCCACGCCGTCCCTGGAGCGCTGCAAATCCAGCTCGATGGCATCCAACGGCAGGGCGGCGGCGGCGTCAAACGCCGGAAGGGTATTTTCCGGATAATCGGCCGATGCGCCCCGATGGGCGATCACCCAGGGCCGATCCGTGGCGGGGGTGAGGGTTTCCATCACCCCTTATCGGTCGGGGCGTCCAGTGTCATTTGCACAAAACGGTACATGCGGGATGCCGTTCCCTCCCCTTGCCCGGCCATCTTCCCGGCCCACAATGGAACATCCGAAACCGGTGTCAATTCTGCTATCGTTTCCCTGCACCAACCGGGTGGCACCACTATACCCGTTTTTTTGGAAGGGCATCCGCCGCACTGGGCGGAACGGAACGATGAATTTGTTATTAGCGTGTCTGGGGTTGGGAATCCTGGGGGGTGCCGTGTGGGGCTACGGGGTAGCGGTTTCCCGCGCCTGCGGACTGGAAAAACCGGGCCCCGCGTTTCATGCGGCATTGGGAATCGCGGCGCTGGGCGTAGCGGGCGGCGTTCTGAACGCCGCCGCCCTGGCCCGTCCGCCGGTGTTGTGGGCCACGTTGGTGGTGGGGCTGGTGCTGGCCGCTGTCCACGCCGCTCCTAGCTTGCGGGTGTGGCGATCCTCCCCCCTTCGTCCGGGAGGCACCTGGATCGAAACCATACTGCCCGGCGTGCTGACGCTGGTGACCACACTTTACTTTGCCGCCACTCTGCTGCCGTCGAAGACGTTCAACCTTCACGACGACCTCCACACCTATTTCGACCGCGCCTACCGGCTGCTGGAGACCGGCACCCTGGGTGGCGACCGCTTCGAACTGCTGGGGATCGACAGCCTCGGCACCCAGTCCCTGTTCCACGCCGCCACCCTGCTGTTCTGGCCCACTGAATTTCTGAGCGGGTTCGATTCGGTGTTCTGCCTGATGGTGGTCATGCTGCTGGCGGCGGAACTGGTGCGCGCCTGCGGTGGCAAGGGATGGCTGGCGCCCGCCGCCACGTTTTCGGTGCTGGCGGTCAATCCGGTGATCGTCAACACCTCCTCCGTGTACTCGTCCACGGTGATGATTCTGGGCGCCACCCTGGCGATCCAGTATGCATTCACCACCACATCGGGGCCTCTCCGCGTCAGGGCGCTGATTCCAGCGTCGCTGTTCCTGGCGGTCCTCCCGGCCCTTAAGCTGACCCAGGCGGGCTTTTCAACGCTATTTTGCGCCCTGTGGTTCCTGGTTGTGTTCCGTTTTTCGCGGGACCGGCCATCCGCGGTGCGCCTGGGACTGCTTCCCGCCGGACTGGGCATCGCGGGGCTGCTTCCGTGGGCGCTTCCGGTAATTCCAAAATACCTGGTGGCGCTGGGAGGAAGAGGCGCTGCGGAGGGTGCCTCCTATCTGGCGCTGCCTGGGACCCTGCGACTGATCGCCTCGCCGGAGGCCCTAGCGTGGGGCGTCGCCCCGTTGAGCGATCTGGTGCTGGCGGCCCTCGGGCTGGCCGCGGGAGTGGCCGCTGTGGTATTGCTGAAATCCCGCCCGGAGGAAACGCGCGGGGCGCTGGCTGGCTTGACCCTGTGCGGGCTTTCCGTCACCCTGGCCTATCTGACCAACTGGCTGGTGTTTGACCCGCCCCATGCGGTGCGCTATTCCGCCCCGTTTGTCATGACCGCACCGGTGGTGGCGCTTGCGCTGCTGGGGCTGCTGATGCGCGAAGGCACCCTCGCGCCGCGTGCCGAGCACATGCTGGCGGCGGTGACGGTAATCCTTGCCGCCGGGGTGTTCCCGGAGCGATCGCTGGCATGGCGCATCGAATTGGCTGCAGAATACGGCACCCAAGTGGCCCACCGGGTCCACCCCGTATATGACGTTAAATACAGCCAAGGGGCGCTCAGCCCCGCAAGCCGGAAAATGGTGCGGGACATGCAGGAAAAAACCGCTCCCGGCGCGCCGATAGTTGTGGTGATGTCGGTACCGTTTCTGCTCGATCACGCCCGCAATCCGGTGTGGGTAGCGTCGCAGCCAAGCCGGGTTTCGCACCCGTGGTTGCCGTTTCCCCCCGAAGGCGGCATGCGCCCGACCCTAGATTTCCTGCGCGGCGAGGGGGTGCGGTACGTGCTGTGGGAGGTGACAGGCCTCGGAATGCGCAGAAGGGATTCCGTAGCGGCCATGGCGCAATCCGATCTTCCGGCCCAGCGCCGCCTTGGGAAACACTACCTGAACTGGCTGGACGGGCTGGAAGAGATGGGCGACGCCGGATACGCCGTGCACAGGTCCGGCCGGATGTACCTGTTCGACCTGGACGCCGTGCGCCCGTCCCCGCCCTGATTTCCACGCCCGGGCAAGCTATTCCGGATGACCGATTTCCACCAGGTTGCCGTCCGGGTCGCGCACGTAGACGGAGCGGATCGGGCCGGTGGCCCCGGCACGGGTGACCGGGCCCGCCTCAATGGGGATCCCCATCTCATTGAGGTGCGCCACCACCTCGTCAATGGAGGAAGGGGTGAGCAGGCACATGTCTCCGGAACCCGGGGTCGGGGTGTTGGCATGGGGCGAGAAGGAACTGCCCATCTCGTGCAGATTGATCTTGCGCCTACCGAAAACAAGCGCGGTGCGGTTGTCGCCAAAGGTGATCAATTTCATGCCCAGGGCACGGGAATAAAACCGGTGGGTGGCCTCAATGTCGGTCACCGTCAGCACCAGGTGATCGATCTCGTTAACGCGGAACCCCATTTCCATCCTCCATTTTCAATACCCGGACCTGCCAGGATTCGTACCATTCCCCCGCGCGCGCCCGCACCGCCACATGCTCAGGGTGATCACGCCACCGGGCAATGGCCTCCCGGGTTTCCCACCAGGAGACGGTAATTCCAACCCCGTCTTCGCCGCGCGCGCTTTCCACGCCAACAAAGCCGGGCTGCGCGCGGGCCAGTTCCACCATGCGTCGGGCCGCCGCCGCATACCCGTCTGCATTGGCCTTGAGGCGGCTGGTGAACACCACCGCCCACGACCCCTTGCCATCGTTCGATGTCATTTTCTCAACCGGTGAGCACCATCCGGTAACGAACGGTGTTGTTGCGCACCTTTTCAAGCGCCGGGTTCACCTCGGAAAACGGCACCGCTTCGGTGGTTGCAACAATACCGTGCCGGGCGGAAAAGTCCAACATTTCCATGATCGCGGCCCGTCCGCCAATGGGGCTTCCAACCACGCGCTTCTGTCCCCCGATGAGTGCAAAGGCCGGCACGGAGATTGCGGACTGCGGCACCCCCACCACGCACAGGGTTCCGCCGGGGGCCAGGGCATCCAGATAGGCATTCCAGTCCAGATCGGCGCTGACCGTGGACAGGATGAAATCCAGCCCTCCGGCGCGGCGCACCGCCCCGGCGTCGGTGGAGGTCACAAACCGGTGGGCGCCAAAGGCGAGTGCGGCCTGCTCCTTGTCCGGGCTGTGCGAAAATGCGGTCACCTCGCACCCCCAGGCGCGCGCGTACTGCAGGGCCAGGTGCCCCAACCCGCCTACCCCCACCACCCCCACCCGCATGTCCGGCGTGACGCCAAAGTCCCGCAACGGCGAATAGACGGTGATCCCGCCGCACAGCAGGGGCGCGGCATTTTCCGAAGCCAGGCGATCGGGAATCGGAAAGGCAAAGCGCGAGTCGACCCGGATGCGGTCGGCAAACCCGCCGTAATGCCCGGCACAGGTGGCCTGATTGTCCTTGCACAGGGGCTCCCGGCCGGTGGTGCAGTAGCGGCAGGTGAGGCAGGCGCCGCGCTGCCAGCCGATGCCCACACGCTGCCCGTTTTGCAGGTGGGTGACCCGTTCCCCGGCGGCGGAAACCGTACCGACGATCTCGTGCCCCGGCACCAGCGGATAGGACGACACGCCCCAGTCGTTGTCCACCAGATGTACATCGCTGTGGCAGATGCCGCAGTGGGTGATGGTTACTTCAACATCGTGTGGGCCAAGAGGGGCCGGCTCGTAGTCGAAGGGGGCGAGTTGCTGTCTGGCGGCGGAAGCGGCGTGGGCGTGGATGGGCATGGAAACTCCCCCGGATTGGCGCCGCCCCACCTCAGAGCGGCTCAGGCCGATGATGGCCTGATTGGAGACCGGAGACAAGTCCCAAGGGTCCGGCGCGGAATGGAAGGTCCTGGGAGTGGAGGCCACCTTGATGGCGGGGCAGGGGGCCTTTCCCCACAATCAGGGGTGGGTGTACAGCCGCACCAGATTGGTGCCGCCCTCCTGCAACGACGATCCGGCGGTCACCACCGCCCGGTCGCCGGAGCCGAGCATGCCGCAGGCGGTCAGGCGCACGGCCATTTCGGCCACCGCCTTCTCCGGCTCCTGCTGGAAGTCCATCTGCATGGGAATGACCCCCCACAACAGGGCCAACTGGCGCATGACGTGGGGAAATGGCGTAAACGCCACGATCGGCGCGGAGGGGCGGTACTTGGCCAGCAGCCGGGCGGTCAGGCCGGTGGTGGTAAACGCCACCATCACCCGCGCATTGCCCCGCTCGGCCAGATACCAGGCCGCACGGCAGATGCTCTGGGCGCCGGATAGCTCGCCCTCCACCGCCGCCGGCTCCCCGAGGCGGAAATAATCGCTTTTTTCCGCCTCGCGAATGATGTCGGCCATGGTCTCGCAGCTTTTGATCGGATAGTCCCCGAAGGCGGTTTCCACGCTGAGCATCACTGCGTCGGAGCCGTCGAACACCGCGTTGGCCACGTCCGACGCCTCGGCGCGGGTGGGCATCGGGTTGCTGCTCATGGATTCCAGCATCTGGGTGGCGGTAATCACCGGGATGCCCGCGTTGTGGCAGGTTTCGATGATGTGCTTCTGCACCACCGGCACCCGTGCGGCGGAAATCTGCGCGCCCAGGTCGCCCCGCGCCACCATGATGGCATCGGAGCGGGCCACGATCTCGGCCAGATGATCCAGGGCCTGGGTGGTTTCCAGCTTGGCCACCACCGGCACCTGATGATCCCCCATGGCGGCGCGAATGCCGTTCAGGTCGTCCGCCTCGCGCACGAAGGACAGGGCCACAAAATCCACTCCCATTGCAAGGCCGAACTCCAGGTCGTCGCGGTCCTTGTCGGTCAGCGACGGCTCGCTGATGCGCACCCCCGGAAGGGTTATGCCGCTGCGGTCGTACAACTGGCCGCCGTCCACCACGGTGCAAACCGTGTCCGTATCGGTGGTCTGTTCCACCTGCATGCGGATCAGGCCGTCGTGCAGCAGCACGTGGTCGCCCTGCTTCACGTCGTGCGGCATGCTTTTGTACGGGGTGGAGACGATGGTTTCATCCCCCGGCACGTCACGGGTGGTAATGGTGAAGGTGCCGCCCCGGTGCACCGTTACCGGGCCATTGGCAAACCGGCTGATGCGGATCTTGGGGCCCTGCAGATCCTGCAGAATGGCCACCGGCCTGCCCTCCTTTTCCGCCACCTGGCGCACCCGCTCGATCACCTCGCGGTGCGAAGCATGGTCCCCGTGGGAAAAATTGAGGCGCGCCACGTCCATGCCGGCGCGTATCAGTTGGGTGATGGCCTCCTCCGACGCAGAGGCGGGCCCGATGGTGCAGATGATCTTGGCTTTTCGCATTTCCCTCTCCCTGAAGCCCTTATCGGCGCTTCCCGGCGCCTGACATTAAGCTTCCCGGCAGGAAATTGTACCGCGAACCGCCGGATCCGGCGGCGGATTACGCGAACGGAACCAGTTTTTTCAGGCGCGCCGACATGCGGTGCCGGGACAGTTCCTTGTCCACCACCTCCTGGCTGACCACCCAGTTGATCTGGATCGAGCGCCGCTCCCCCTCAAACGGGGTGTGGCCGTGATAGGAATTGTCCGCCCGGCGGAAGGTGAGCAGGGTGCCGAATTCCGGCGGCGCCTCGGCCACGTAATCCTCCAGGTCGGTGGCGCTGCGCAGCATGCGCAGACGTCCGTCGGGGCTCTGCCATCCGGGCTTGTTCAGGTAGATCAGGCAGGTGACGATCTTGGTTTCGGTATCCGGGTGGATGCGCCCGTCTTTCTTTACGCAACGCCCGCGCACGGTGATCATTTGCGGGTACTTGAACAGGTCGATGCCGTAGATTTCCGACATCACGGCCCAGAATTCAGGTCCCTGCACCTCGTCCAGAAGCCGGGCAAAGGCGGGACCATAGTCCAGTTCGCTGACCGGAAAGCTGCCGCCCCGGTCAATGGCCGGAAAATCCCGGTAGATCTCCTCGGCGTATTCAGGGTTCAAGAAACCGGGGGCCACCACGAAGTCGAACGGATCGGTCACCCGTTCGGCGTTTTTCAGCACATCCAGATTCATGTACGCCATCGATTCGCCCCTTTGCTTGAAGGTGTGCCCCCTGCCCGGCCGGACGCGTTCCGGGTTTAACCGGAAGCCACAAGACCTCGCGATTCTAGCCGGGTGCGCACCTCTGCGGCAACCCGTAAAACGTCGTTTATCGGGGCATATTTCCATCCGGCCAGGGTGCCGTCAAACGGCCGCACCGCGCCATGCTCCATCAGGGCCTGATGGAAGCGGGCGAATTTTCCGCCGCCCCCCTCCAGGGTCACCATCTGCACTGGTTTGCCGGTGGCCACGGCCTCACACAGCATCATCACCGAGTCGCAGGTGACCACCAGCATGTCAGCCAGGGCCAGATAGCCGTAGTAGGGATTTTCACCCTCCCCGTCCCAGAACGCTACGGGGTCATCGGGCCCGAAGGCGGCGCGCAGAATGGCCTCGGCCTTCGGGCCGGTGCGGCGGGAGGTGGTAATCAGCAGCCCCGCCCCAGCCGCCACCATCGTTTTCAGTCCCGCCGCCAGCGCCTTGGCAACCGCTTCGGTCAGTTTGAAACGGCGGCTGTCGCCCCCCACCAGCACGCCCACCAGCGGCCTGGGCAACGTGGCGTAATTTGGGGCGAAATGAATCCGTGCCTCGGCCAGGCGGGATTCGGTCACCCGGTGCATGGTGCCGGTGGTGGGCACCACGTTGCGCCCGGTAAGCCCGTCGTGCAGGGGGGGCACCACCAGATCGAAATGACGTGGCGAAACGCCGGGGGACTCCAGTTGCACGGTGAACGTCTGCCCCCGGCTGGCGCGGCGCACGGCAATGGACAGGTGCACCGTGTTCTGGCCGCAGGCGATCAGCAGACGCGGCCACGGCGGGGCGAGCACGTCCCCGTTTTTTCCCTGGGTGGCCAGCGATGGCGGCCACAGACCCGGTGGCAGGATGCGGTGCAGCCCCTTGGGATCAGCCCGTTTGTGGATGGCCTCCATGCCCAGCGCCTCGGCCAACCCCAGGCACTGGTTGCGCATGCTGGCACGGCCGTCGGTCAGCACCCAGCAGTCGGGACGGTTTTGTTTCATGCGCCGGAAAGCCCATACAGCGGGGTGTATTTGGCGCGCAGGTAGTCCAGAAACGGGGTGACCGCCAGGTCGCCGCCGGTGGCATCCCGGATCAGGCGATGATCGTCGAACTTGCGGCCGTGCCGGTGCAGGTGTTCACGCAGCCAACCAAGCAGCGGGGCAAAATCGCCCTCAGCGATCCGCTCCGCCAGGTTCGGATGGGCCGCCTGTGCCGCCGCAAAAAACTGGGCGCTCATCAGGTTGCCCAGGGTGTATCCCTGGAACGCCCCGCCCACGTGATCGCAAAACCAGTGCACGTCCTGAAGCGCGCCGTCGGCGTCGCCGGTGGGACTCACCCCCAGGTCGGACTGGATGCGCTCCGCCCACGCCCGGGGCAGATCGGACACCTTCAAGCTGCCATCCAGCAGGGCGATTTCCAGGTCAAAGCGCATCATCACGTGCAGGTTGTAGGTCACCTCGTCGGCATCGGTGCGGATCAGGGACGGCTGCACGCGGTTGATGGCCCGGTGGAATTCATCCGCGCCCACGCCCGACAACTGGGCCGGAAAGGCGGTGGTCAGTTCGTCCCAGGCAAAATCCCAGAAGGGGCGGGAGCGGCCCACCAGATTCTCCCACAGGCGGGACTGGCTTTCATGCACACCGGAGGAGGCGCCCGAGGCCAGCGGCGTGCCGTCCAGCGCCGCACCGATTCCCTGCTCGTACATGCCGTGCCCGGCCTCGTGCAGGGTGGAAAACAGGCACTCGGTCAGGTCGTCGGTCTTTACCCGCGTGGTGATGCGCACGTCGTCCACGGCAAAACTGATGGAAAACGGGTGCAGGGACAGGTCCAGACGGCCACGGGCGGTGTCGTAGCCGATGCGCTCGGCCAACTTCAGACTGAGCGCCATCTGCTGCCGTTCCGGAAAGTCCCCAAACAGAAAACCGCACTCCGGTTGCGGGCGCTCACCGATGGCCGCCACCAGCGGCACCAGCCCTTCACGCAAGGCGGAAAACAGCGGGGTAATGGTGGCCACCGTCCAGCCGGGATCGGAATGGTCGATCAGCGGGTCCGCCACGTGGGCCGCCGGAAAAAACCCGGAATACTCCCGGCTCAGGTCCACCGTGCGCTCCAGGAACGGCCGCACCAGTTGAAAATCATTGGCCTCTCGTGCCCTAGACCATGCGGCAAAGCCATCGGCGGAGTGCTCGGCAAAGCGCCCCACGTAATCGGACGGGATGCGGGTTTGACGCTCAAAATCGCGCCGCGCCACGCGGATCAGGCAGGAATCGTCCCCGTCCGGGTCCAGTTCCGGCAGGTGCCGCTCGGCCGCCTCCAGAAGGCGCCCCAGCTCCGGCGAGGTGGCCCGCTGGTGAATGACATTTTTCAGCGCGGCCAGATGTCCGCCCCGGGCACCCTCCCCGCCCGGCGGCATGTGGGTGTGCTGGTCCCACACCAGCAGGTGGGAAGCGCCTTCAAGGGCATGAATTTCACTAAGGGCCGCCTTCAGGGCGGTAAGCGGTGCGGTCATGCCCACCAGTTTACGCCATTCGGCAGGGATTGGGCATCTGTTTGAAATTGTGCAACACGTAACCTTTAACCCGTTGATTTGACAGGTGGCGGGAAACGGCTACATTTAGTCCCGCTATGGTCGAACGAAACCAAACACTGAATCGCCTGTTTCACGCCCTGTCGGCTCCGCCGCGCCGTGTGATCCTGGCCCGCCTGATGGCCGGCGAGTGCTCCGTGGGGGAGCTTGCCGCGCCGCTCAACATGAGCCTGCCCGCCGTCACCAAGCACCTGAAGGTGCTGGAGGAATGCGGTCTGATGCAGCGCCGCGTCCAGGGCCGGGTGCATCGTTGCAGTCTCAAGGCCAATCCGCTGTCGGAAGCGGCGGAGTGGCTGGAGAACTACCGCATGTTCTGGGAAGGCCCGTTTGGCGACCGCGCCGGGTATCTGGATGCCCTGTGCGAGCGTGTTGCCAACGAGTGACCGGCTAGCCGGAGGGGTCCGCAGGGCCTCCCTGCACGGACGGGTGGGACAGCACATCGAGCAGCATCCGGGCCTGTGATTTCACGGCCTCGTTATCCCGTGCCAGGGAGATGACCTGCTCCACCTGGGTGCGTGCCTCCTCGGTGCGCCCCATTTCCATAAATGCCAGCCCCAGATTAAGCCGCGCCTGCACGCTTTGCGGGTTGAGGGAGATGGCCTTTTCGCTCATCGCCACCGCCTGCGTCATGTCGCGCTGCTCCAGACGCAGGGCGCCCATGCAAGCCAGGGAACGGCTGTCGGCCTGGTTTACCTGCATGGCCGCGTCCAGGGCCGTTTCGGCCTCGTTCAGATCACCGCCGGTGGCCAGTAGCAGGCAGCCAAGGGAGGTATGGGCGGTGTCTCGTACCGGATCGCGGCGCACGGTTTCGCGGAAGCTCTTGATGGCCTCCTCGTGGTTGCCCGCCGCCAGTTGGGCTTCGCCCAGCAGTTCGTAGGACATGACCAGTTCAGGATCCAGCCGGATGGCCTCGTTCAGGGTGCGGATGGCGCGTTCGGTATCGCCGCGCTCGGTGAACGCCCGCCCCAGGTTGGCTTTTTTCATGGCCGGACTCTCCTCCCGGCAACCACCCGCCCCCAGGGTGGCCACGGACAGGGCCACCGCCACCGCGGTAATCAGCACACGCATGGTGTTCCGCTTCATCAGGATGTGGAGGAAGTGCCACCGGAACCGGCTGCGGCGGCAGCCCATTTGGCGTCATCTTCGGCCTTGATGCGGGCGCGCAGGGCGTTCAGGGAACCATCCGACTTCATAAATGCCCAGCGGGAAATGACCATGAATTCCACCCACGGAATTCCGAAGCGCATGCCCTGGGTCTGGGCGGGACCGATGAACTCCCAATTCAGGTACCCCAATGCCTGCCCGATGGCCAGTGACTCGGCGCCGGTCCACCACCCCAGCGGCACGCACCACGGCAGCAGGAACCACATGGCGTCCTCTTCCTTGAGCAGGCTGAAGGCCAGCCCCAGGGCCACGCTCACGAACACGCCGGTACAGATGGTGGGCAGAATTTCCGGGGACACCCCCTCCACCAGCAGGCCGAAGGTGTTGTTGCGCGGATAGTGGGAGCCGTGGGTGACGCTCTTGACGCCGTATTCGAAGGCGAGAATCCCGCTGCTGGTGAGCCAGCCGATAATACCGCCCCACACCACGCCCGCCAAGGTGAGCCACTTGGTGCGTTCCCAGCTGCCGCGTCCCTGAATGCCCTTGGCCTGAATGCGGAACTGGCCGTAGACCAGCGCCAGCGAGATCAGAAATCCGAGGGAAGCGGCCTGAACCACCGACTGCCAGACCGGTATCCCGGCGGTACCCCCGCCGATGGTGCCCGCTGCCACCAGCACGATGGCCTTGGCGCGGTTCATGGGTGTTGATTGCATGGCGATTCCGATATTTCAACCCGAGGCCACCCATCCCGGCCGCCGGGCGTTACAAACAAGTTTTTGTAAATGCGGGGAGAATGATACCAGATCGCGGCGGCGGGAGGGATATGACGAGGGTCATAGAACAGATCTGGACCTTACCCTAGCCCCCCATCTCCGCCAGCAGGCTTGCCAGGTCGTCGGCGTGCTCCTCCTCCATGGCGAGGATCCCTTCCAGCATGCGCCGGGTGGTGGAATCACCGTTCCCGAGGTAGTTGATCATCTCCCGGTAGCTGTCGATGGCCACCCGCTCCGCCACCAGGTCCTCGCGGATCATGTCGGTGAGGGAATTCCCCTCCACGTATTCCGCGTGGCTGCGGGCCAGCAGGCCTTCCGGCGAGAAATCCGGTTCTCCCCCCAGTTGCACGATGCGCGCGGCGATCTGGTCCGCGTGTGCCTGCTCCTCGTTGGCGTGCAGCAGGAACTCGGCGGCCACGCTCTGGGCGTTGATGCCCGCCGCCATGAAGTGGTGCCGCCGGTAGCGCAGCACGCAGACGATCTCGGTGGCCAGGGCCTCGTTGAGCAGACGGACGACCACCTGGCGGTCGGCACCGTAACTGTCGGTGACGGCCCCCTGCTCAATGTGCATGCGGGCGCGTTCCCGCAAGGTTTTCACGTCGGTCAGAAATGGTTTTTTGTCCATCGATTCTTCCCCCTGAGATATCTCCCGCACCCTCGCACGTCCGATCATACCCGGCAGCATGGCGCCGCGCAAAAAACAAAGGTCCCCCGGCCTGTGGCGGACCGGGGGACCTTTGTTTTGCGAGCCGTGGAGACGGAACGCTTACGCGTTCTGCTCCTCGCGGATCTTGTTCAGCGCGGAACCGGCCTGGAACCACCCGATGTGGGTGTCGTTCAGGGAGTGATTCAGGGTGGCGGTATCCACGGAACCGTCGGCGTGTTTGATCTCCATGGTCACCGGCTTGCCGGGGGCGATGGAGTCCAGACCGGTGAGGGTGATGCGGTCATCCTCCTTCACCTTGTCGTAGTCGGCGGCGTTGGCGAAGGTCAGCGGCAGAATACCCTGCTTCTTGAGGTTCGCCTCGGCGATGCGCGCAAACGAGCGGGCGATCACCGCGCGGCCGTTCAGGTGGCGCGGCTCCATGGCGGCGTGCTCACGGGAGGAACCCTCCCCGTAATTCTCGTCCGCGATCACCACCCAGCCGATGCCCTTGGCCTTGTAGTCACGGGCCACCAGGTTGTAGTCCAAGCCTTTTTCGCCGGTCAGCACGTTGGTGCCCTTGCCCGCTTCCTGGGTGAAGGCGTTGGTGGCGCCGATGTACATGTTGCCGCTGATATTATCCAGGTGCCCCCGGTACTTCAGCCACGGACCGGCCGGAGACACGTGGTCGGTGGTGCACTTGCCCAGCGCCTTCACCAGCACTGGCATGTCCTGATAGTCGGCCTTCGGGTCCAGCTTGGGGAACGGATCCAGCAGCGCAATGCGGTCGCTGTTCGGGTCCACCTGCACCGGAGGGGCGTTGTCGATGGGCGCCAGGTAACCCGCATCCTTGGACGCAAAGCCGCCAGCGGGCAACTCGGTGCCCTTGGGGGCTTCCAGCTTGAACTTGGTGCCGTCGGCGGCGGTCAGGCTGTCGGTCAGCGGGTTGAACTTCAGCGAGCCGGCCAGACCCATGGCCACCACGATCTCCGGGCTGGCGATGAAGCCGCGGGTCTCCGGGTTGGAGTCGTTGCGGGCGCGGAAATTGCGGTTGAACGAAGTGATGATGCTGTTGGCATCCCCCTTCTTGATGTCGTCCCGCTTCCACTGGCCGATGCAGGGGCCGCAGGAGTTGGACAGCACGATGCCGCCCACCTGCTCGAACCCTTCCAGGATGCCGTCCCGGATGATGGTCTCCTGAACCCGCTCGGAACCCGGGCTGATCATGAACGACGCCTTGGCCTTCAGCCCCTTGGCGGCGGCCTGACGGGCCACGTCCACGGCACGGGTCAGATCCTCGTAGGAGGAGTTGGTGCAGGAGCCGATGAGGGCGGCGGTCAACGCCTCCGGGTATCCCTCGCGGTCGGTCTCGGCGGCCAGATCGGAGATCTTGCGCGCCAGGTCCGGGGTGTGCGGCCCCACCACGTGCGGCTCCAGCTCCGACAGGTTGATCTCGATGACCTCATCGTAGAACTGCTCCGGGTTGGCTTCCACTTCCGGATCGGCGGTCAGGTAGCTGGCGTACTGGTCGCACAGGTCGGCCACTGCGCCGCGCTCGGTGGCGCGCAGGTAGCGGGCCATGGACTCGTCATAGCCGAACAGGCTGGTGGTGGCGCCGATCTCGGCACCCATGTTGGTGATGGTGCCCTTGCCGGTGGCCGAGATGGAACGGGCGCCGGGGCCGAAGTATTCGACGATCTTTCCGGTGCCGCCCTTCACGGTCATGATCTGGGCCACCCGCAGAATCACGTCCTTGGCCGAGGTCCAGCCGGACAGTTCGCCGGTCAGCTTGATGCCCACCAGCTTCGGCATGCGGGTGGAAAGTGCCTGGCCGGTCATCACGTCCACGGCATCCGCACCACCCACGCCGATGGCGATCATGCCCATGCCGCCCGCGTTGGGGGTGTGGGAATCGGTACCGATCATCATCATGCCCGGAACCGCATAGTTCTCCAGCACCACCTGGTGGATGATGCCGCTGCCCGGTTTCCAGAAACCCATGCCGTAGCGCTGGGCCGCCGAACGCAGGAAGTCGTAGACCTCCTTGTTGGTGTCCTCGGCCACCAGAAGATCCTGCTGGGAACCCTTGTAGGCCTGGATCAGGTGATCGCAGTGCACCGTGGACGGCACGGCGGCCTTGGGCATGCCGGCGGTCATGAACTGGAGGATCGCCATCTGCGCGGTGGCGTCCTGCATGGCCACCCGGTCCGGGCGCAGCCACACGTCGTCCTTGCCGCGGGAAATGCCGCAGCTGTCAGCATCATCCATGTGCGAGAACAGAATCTTCTCGGCGGCGGTGAGCGGCTTGCCGGTGCGCTTGCGGGCGGCGGCGTGCACCGCATCCAGGCGCGCATACAGTTTTTTTACGTCGTTGATATCGATGAGCATTGTTTAAATCCCTCTGATAAAACGTGAGGCGGCTAGGCGCCCGGAACGCGCCGCAGGGCGGCCCCGTCGTAGGCATATGCCCCTTCCGGCAGGCGGCGGAACGGTTTCTCGCGCGACCACTCCTCGACGATGTGGGCCACCACACCGGGGATGCGGGCGATAATGAAGAACCCTTTTCCGACCTTCCAGTCGAAGCCCATGTCGCACAGGATGGCGGCGATGGCGCCGTCCACATTCAGGGGCATGTCACGCCCCATGGTTTCCTCCAGTGAATCCTGCACCGCCACCGCAAAGTTGATGTAGTTGCCGCCGAATCCGTATTCCTTGGCCAACTCCAGCATGCGCACGGTGCGCGGGTCGCGCTTGTACAGCTTGTGGCCAAAGCCCGGAAAGCGGCGCTTTGCGGCCCGCATCTCGGCCACCTTGTCCTTGGCAAGCTGCTTCATGTCGGTGACGGAATCGTCGATCAGTTCTTCGAACAGCTTCATGCACTGCTCGATGGCGCCGCCGTGAAAGTCGCCCAGGGTCAGGGCACCGGCAGCCACGGCGGAATTCAGCGAGTTTCCGCCCGAGAACACGGTGCGCGCGGCCACCACGCTGGGCGGGGCGATGCCGTGATCGATGCACGCGGTGAGCATGGCGTTCATCATCTTGGCTTCCGGCGCGGAGGGCAGTTCCCCCTTCAGCACCAGATAGATGGACTCGGCAAAACTGACGTTGCCAATCAGCTCCTGCAGCGGATAGCCACGCACGACGGTCTTGCCGTCAATCTGACCGGCAACACCGGTTTTCCAAAGCACGTCCGACATTCTCTCCTCCAGTCCTCTCGGGGTGGCCCCGCCACCGCTTCCGCAAGAAAGGGGTGCCCCCCTCCTCGCGGAGAAAGCACACCCCTTTAATGCAGGTGAATCATCCCATGGGGTTTATACCCCTCTTAATCCTCAGGTCACGTCGATCCGCGATCAGATCTTGTCGATGATCGCATTCAGCGTTGCGCTGGAACGCTGGGCAGCGGCCACCTTGGCCGGATCCGGGTGGTAGTAACCGCCCAGGTCCACCGGGCTGCCCTGAATGGCATCCAGTTCGGCCACGATCTTCTTCTCGTTCGACGCCAGTTCCGCGGCGATGGGCGCGAAGTGCTTCTGCAGTTCCTTGTCCGCACTCTGGGCCGCCAGGGCCTCGGCCCAGTAGGTGGCCAGGTAGTAGTGGCTGCCCTTGTTGTCCAACTGGCCGACCCGGCGCAGGGGCGACTTGTTGTTGTCCAGCAGCTTGCCGGTGGCGGCGTCCAGGGCATCGCCCAGCACCTTGGCACGGGCGTTGTTCTTCACGTTGCCCAAGTGCTCCAGCGAGGCGGCCAGCGCGGCGAACTCGCCCAGCGAGTCCCAACGCAGGTGGCCTTCCTTCTGGAACTGCTGCACGTGCTTCGGAGCGGAACCGCCGGCGCCGGTCTCGAACAGGCCGCCACCGTTCATCAGTGGAACGATGGACAGCATCTTGGCGCTGGTGCCCAGCTCCAGGATCGGGAACAGGTCGGTCAGGTAGTCACGCAGCACGTTACCGGTGACGGAGATGGTGTCCTCGCCCTTGCGCATCCGCGCCAGGGAGTACCGGGTGGCCTCCACCGGGGCCATGATCTCGATGGTCAGGCCGCTGGTGTCGTGGTCCTTCAGGTAAGTCTTCACCTTGGAGATCAACTGGGCATCGTGGGCGCGGTCGGCATCCAGCCAGAACACGGCGGGAGCGCCGGTGGCGCGGGCCCGGTTCACGGCCAGCTTCACCCAGTCGCGGATCGGGGCGTCCTTGGCCTGGCTCATGCGCCAGATGTCGCCCTGGCCCACCTGATGCTCGAACAGGGTGTCGCCGTTGGCGGCGGTCACGCGGATGGTGCCGTCAGCGGGGGCTTCGAAGGTGGTCGGGTGGGAGCCGTACTCCTCCGCCTTCTGCGCCATCAGGCCCACGTTGGGGATGCTGCCGATGGTGGACGGATCCAACGCACCGTTCTTGATACAGTCCTGAATGGTCTCCTGATACACCCCCGAGTAGCAGTGATCGGGGATCACGCATTTGGTGTCGCCTTCCTTGCCGTCCGGGCCCCACCCCTTGCCGCCACCACGGATCAGCGCCGGCATGGAGGCGTCGATGATCACGTCGCTGGGCACGTGCAGGTTGGTGATGCCGCGATCGGAGTCCACCATGTACTGGGGTGGCTGCTTGGCGTACACCGCCTGGATGTCGGCCTCGATCTCCGCCTTCTTGGCGGCGGGCAGGGAGGCAATCTTGGCCTCCACGTCGCCGAAGCCGTTGTTCGGGTTGATACCGAGCTCGGCGAAGGTGGCGGCGTGCTTCTCGAACACGTCTTTGTAGTAGGTGGAGACGCAGTGGCCGAAGATGATCGGGTCGGAGACCTTCATCATGGTGGCCTTCATGTGCAGGGAGAACAACACACCCTTGGCCTTGGCATCCGCAATCTGCTCCGCCAGGAAGGTGCGCAGGGCCTTCTTGCTCATGTAGGTGGCGGACACCACTGCATCCGCCTGCACGGCCGCATCGCCCTTGAGGACGGTGGCCTTGCCCGAACCATCGATGAACTCGATTTTGGCTTTGCCCGCCTGGGCCGCGGTGATGGTGGTGGCCTGCTCGTTGGAGCGGAAGTCACCGGAATTCATGGTGGCCACGTGGGTCTTGGAGTCCTTGCTCCAGGTGCCCATGGAGTGCGGGTTCTTCTTGGCATAGGCCTTCACGGCCGCCGGCGGACGACGGTCGGAGTTGCCCTCGCGCAGCACCGGGTTCACGGCACTGCCCAGAATACCGGCGTAGCGGGCACGGATATCCTTCTCCGCGTCGGTCTTCGGATCTTCCGGGAAATCCGGAATGGTATAGCCCTGAGACTGCAGTTCCTTGATGGTGCCGACCAACTGGGGAATGGAGGCGGAGATGTTCGGCAGCTTGATGACGTTGGCTTCCGGGGTCTTCACGATCTCGCCCAGTTCGGCCAGATCATCGGACTGGCGCTGCGCCGGGGTCAGGTTCTCCGGGAAGGCGGCGATCACGCGGCCGGACAGGGAGATGTCCTTGGTGCCCACGTTGATGCCCGCCACCTTGGCGAAGCCCTGGATGATGGGCAGGAAGGAACCGCTGGCGAGCTCCGGCGCTTCGTCAACGATGGTATAGATGATATCGGGTTGTTTCGACATGGTATGTACTCCAGTTCAAAAACCTGGCGGTGATGCGCCTGGGGTCGAAAGGACGTTAAATGGTCGCGTACTTGGCCGGAACCTCGCGGGAGGCCGGGTTATCGAGATTCGGCTTCACGCCCAGTTCCTCGATGCAGTCCGGAAGATCGTGGTAGTAGCGGGCCACGCGCACGTTGGGCCCGGCAGCCGCCAGCAAACGCTTCTTGTCCGAAGCCTTGCCCTTGCCGCGCTCCACCACCGCACCCGCGTGCCCGAAGGCCACGCCTTCCTGCTCTTCCTGAAATTCGCCACCGATGAACGCCGCCACCGGCTTGGTGAATTTTCCCGCCTGAATGGCCTCGGCAGCCTGCTCCTCGTAGGTGCCGCCCACTTCACCCAGCATGACCAGGCCGGTGCAGTCCGGGTTGGCCTGAAGCTCTTCCATCAGGTCGGAGTAGATGGTGCCGGCGATGATGTCGCCGCCCATACCCATCGCCATCAGCACACCGTGGCCACGGCGCTTGAGCATCTCGGCGGTGGTCACGGTCAGGCCGCCGGACTTGGAAATCACCACCAGGCCGCCGTCGGCCAGGGCGCCTTCGGGGGCCTTGCCGCCGATGGCCGCGATGCGCCCCACGGCCGGAACAAAGCAGCCCAGACTGGTGCCGCCCACCACGCGGACACCGTTCTCGGTGGCCACCCGGTAGATGAACGCGGCATCGCGGATCGGGGTGTGCTCGGTAATCACGAACACGGTCTTCAACCCGGCGGCGATGGCCTCCAGCGCGGCGTCCTTCACCGATGCGGGCGGAACGTAGATCAGCGCGGTATCGATTGCGCCATGTTCCGCCACCGCCTCTTCGATGGTGTTGAAGATGGGAACGTTCGGCTCGATGGTGGTGCCGCCCTTGCCCGGGGTCACACCGGCCAGAATGATGCCGGGGAACAGTGCCTCGGACTCGCGTACCACCTGAGAGGCCTCGCGGCCGGTGGCGCCGATCACCACCAGACGGGTGTTCTTGTTGAGGAGTGAGGTGCCCTTCATGACTCTCCTTCTTGTCGCTTCCTAAAGGTCCGTGTGTGCGATTTCGCGCTTACGCTTCCTTGGCCTGCTCACCCGGCTTGTAGCCGCGGTGCTCCACCAGCAGGTCGCGCAGGATCAGCGGCGCCTCGGTGATCGGCAGTTCGGAGTCGTAGATTTTGCCCTTGATGCCATTGCGCTCAAAGCACTCGGCCAGCAGTTTCAGGCCCTTTTCCACCTCGGGTCCGCCCCGGCGCACCACCCAGATCAGGTCGCGGTCCAGCTTCCCTTCCTTGGCCAGATCGTCGATGGCGTTCACCAGGCCCTCGCCCAGGGTCACGTCGATGCGGGTGTTGGAGGCGGTACCACCACACACCAGCACGCCCTTCAGGCCCGGCTTGGACAGGATGATGCGACCGATGCGGTACATCTTCTCCGCCGGCGGGTTGCCGCCGATGTCGGTGAAATTGGCCGGACGCAGACCCACGTCGTAGCAGGTTTCGATGGTCACGGCAGAGCCGCCGCCACCGAAGGTCATCATGGCGATGTCACCGCTCAGGTCTTCCGGCTCCACATAGGAACCGGCCTTGCCGCGATGGTCGTCACGGTCGATGAGCAGGGCGTCCACCTCGCGCTGGGTCGGCTCGCGCATGTAAGCTGAACGCTCACCGTAAATCTTCTGGGGCGGGATGCTGGCGTCGTCATCCAGAGTGATCACCGCGTCCAGTGCGCGAATGTCCAGGGCTTCGACCATCTCGCCGGTCTTCTTGTCCTTCTTGGAAACCTTCACCACCGCCAGCGGGTTGATCTCCAGCATGCGGCATTCGGCACCCCAGAACGCCTGGTAGACGTTGGCGATGGCCATGGAGGCCTGACGCAGGATTTCGCCATACTGCTTGGTGAACCCGATCTTGACCAGCATGTTGCGGATCTCGTATGGCTCCACCTCGGCCTGGGCCTTCACCGGGAAGGTCTGGATGTCGGCCGGATCAATGTCCTCCACGTCCATGCCGCCCTGCATGCTCAGGGTGATCACTGGGCTGCGGGTTTCAGTGGAATAGGTAATGGCGCAGTACAGCTCGGCCACGATACTGGCTTTTTCGCACACCATCACCGCTACCGGTTTCTCGCCCCACACCAGCATCCCCATGATGTCGGAAACCGCCTTGGCAGCCTCTTCCGGGGTGTTGACCAGCTTCACTGCCCCGGCCTTGCCGCGCTTTCCGACCAGTACCATCGCCTTGACCACGGCGCCGCCGTTGTCCTTGACGAACTGAGCCACTTCATCGTTCGGCTCGGTTGCCACCACAAAATTGGCGTGGGGAACCTTGTACTTTTTGTAAATGCTCGAGACCGCTTCGTGTTCGTAAAGATTCACACCCGACTCCTCGGTTCGATCCGTTTGAATAACGTACGGCCGACGAACGGCCGGAACAGTGCCCCGGCAGACACACTCCGCCAGCAGGCCATTTGGGGCACACCCGTCCCCCTCGTTCTGGAACCCCTGAATTGTAAGGAACCCGTTCCGGGCCGGTCAACCGGAAACCGGTGAACAGTACGTATTTTTCCGGAGGAGGCGTCGCGGGCAAAGACCGGCTTGCCCTCAGCCTTCCCCTCCCCGCCTGCCCGCCCTGTTCTCCTCGCCCGGTAATGCCCGCATGGCCCGCATGACCTGGACCTCCAGTGGCTCTCCCCGTGTGGCCGGGCCGATCCGGCGTCCGAGCCTGGCGCCGATGTCATCCAGAATGGACAGCACGCACGGCACCATCACCAGGGTGAGAATGGTGGCGAAGGCCAGTCCCCAGACGATGGAAATGGCCATTGGCGCCAGATAGGCCGCTTGCCCCCGGGTCTGGAACGAGAGGGTGAGCAGCCCAAGAATGGTGGTGATGGAGGTAAGCAGAATCGGCCGCAGACGGTACCGGGCCGCCCGCACCACCGAATACCAGCGGTTGGTTCCGGCCCGGCGTGCGCTGTTGACGAACGCCACCAGCACCAGTGAGTCGTTGACCACCACGCCGGTGAGTCCAGCCAGACCGATCAGCGACAGCAACCCCAGCGGCTGCATCATTACCATATGGCCCACCACCACGCCGACGATGGCAAACGGCACCGTGCACATAATGACCAACGGCTGCACGAAGGAACGGAACAGGGTGCCCAGGATCAGGTAGATCAGCAGCACCGCCAGCGCCGTGGCCCGCCCCAGGGAGGCCAGCGACTCCATCTGCTGCTCGTTTTCGCCGCCGTACAGCAGTTCATAGCCGGGATAACGGACCGGCACGTCGGCAAAGGCGTCCCGGACCTGCCGGTTGGCCTCGGTGGACGTGATGACTTCCTTGTCCACCGCCGCCGACACCAGAATGGTGCGCTTGCGGTCCTTGCGCACCACGGCGGACGCCCCCTGGGTCATCTCCACGCGGGTCACGCTGGACAGGGGCACCCACCCGGAAACCGGGCTGTGCACCCGAACCTCGTCCAGCCGCTGGGGGCGATCCGAGAAGTCGTCGGCGTAGCGCACCACCACGTCCAGGGTGTCGTTTCCGCGCCGGATTTCCGATACCTTTTCCCCCTCGAAGGCAATGCGCACCGCCCGCGCAATGGCGGTCGCGTTCAGGCCATACAGGGCGGCCCGGTCCTCATCCACCACCACGGTCAGTTCCGGCTTGCCCAGCACGTCGTCATTGACCACGTCGTTCACGCCCGGCACGCCTTTCAGATAATCCTCCACTTCCCGGGCAATCACCCGCAGGGTTTCCGGACGCTCGCCACGCACCTTCACCTCCACCGCCCGCCCCACCGGCGGTCCGCCCTGGGTCTCCACCACCCGCAGCGACTCATAACCGGAGATGCCGGTGAGGTGCTTGCGGAAATCGCTCAGCACCACATAGCCATTGCGCCGCTGCGGATCGTCGAAGTGGGCGAGTTCGAAATAGATCATGCCCAGGTTGCTGCCAAGGCTCTGGCGTCCGGTGGAAATATCGAACTGGCTGCCGATCATCGACACCATGGCATTCAGATCCGTGGGCGGAATGCGGCTGCCCGCCGCCTCCACCTGGGCCAGCACCCGCTCCATTTCGATCAGGCTCGACCCCTCCGGGGTCTCCACCATCACCGCGAACCCCGGCAGGTCCTTGGTGTTGAACATGACAAATTTCATGTGGAAGACCATCACCACCCCGCACAGCAGGGCGCCGCCAATCAGCAGGGCCACGGCCACGTAGCGGTGGCGGAGGGCGGTGACGATCAGCCGCGTATACCGCTTGCGCAGGCCCACGAAGTGCCGCCCCTCCCGGCGCACACCGGATTTCAACCCTTTACTGAAGTCGGCCAGATGGCTGGGCAGCATCATCAGTGACTCGATCATGGTGGCCATCAGGCAGAACACCACCACGATGGGAATCACCTTCATGAACTTGCCCATGATGCCGGTCATCAGCATCATGGGGAGAAACGCCGCCATGGTGGTCGTGGTGGCGGCCAGCACCGGCACCATCACCTCCGCCGTGCCCACCACCGCGGCCACCCGCGGGGGCATCCCCTTCAACAGATACCGGTACACGTTTTCGGTCACGATGATGGCATCGTCCACGATCAGCCCCAGCACCACGATGAGCGCGAACAGGGACAACATGTTCACGCTCATCCCGAAAATTTTCATAAAAATAAAGGCGATCAAAAACGACGTGGGGATGCCCACCGCCGCCCAGAACGCCATGCGCCAGTCGAGTAGCGCAAACAGGGTGAGGCAGACCAGCACAAAACCGATGGCGCCATTTATATAGAGGGTGCGCAGGCGCGACGCGATCCAGACCGAACCGTCGCGGGTGGTGGTTATGGACAGGCCCGGCGCCGTCGACAGGTCGACCCGCTCGATGATCCGGCTGATCTCGCTGACGATGGCGATGGTGTCGCCCGCGCGTTTCTTGGAAACGTCCAGGGTGATGGCCCGCTCCCCGTTCATTTTGCCGAAATCCGCCACATCCTCGTACCCGACGGTAACGGTGCCCACATCGCGCAGGCGCACGTGACGTCCATCGGCGCCGCGCCGGACCACCACTTCGGCCAGCCGCTCCGGGTTGTCATACTGCCCCTTGGTGCGCACCAGAAACTCGCTGCGGCTGCCGCGAATCACCCCGGCGGGCAGGTTCTGGTTGCGGGCGCGGATGGCTTCCGCCACCTGGGCGGCCCCCACCCCGAAGGCGGCCATGCGCAACGGGTCCAGCGCCACAGCCACTTCCTGGTCCCGGTAGCCGGTCAGGGTTACCGCCGCCACCCCGCGAATGCCGTCGATGGCGCTCTCCAGATCGCGGGCCGTGGCGCGCAGGGCATCCTCCGGCACGTCCCCGTGCACGGTGACGCTGATCACCGGAAACTGGCTCTCGATTTCCACCACCACCGGATCTTCCGCGTCCTCGGGCAGATCCACCAGCCGTTCGATCTCGCTGCGCACGTCCTGGGCCACCTTGGCCATGGACACGTCCTGCTCCAGCTTCAGCTCCAGCATGGACAGCCCCTCGACGGAGCGGGAGTTAACCTCGTCGATGCCGCTGATGGCATGGACCGCGTCCTCCAGCGGGATGGTGATTTCCTTTTCCACCTCCTCCGGGCTGATGCCGGGATAGGCGGTGGACACGGCAATCATGTCGAGGGGGATTTCGGGAAATACCTCGCGGGTCATGGTGGCGTAGAAATAGCCGCCGGACAGGATGGAAAGGAACAGCGCCAGGTTGACGAAAACCGGGTTGTTGACCGCGAACAGGATCAAACGCATGGGGAGAAATCCGCCCTAGGGCAGGCTGTCCACAGCGGGGACACCCCGTTGTCCGACCAGTTTGCCGTCCTGCGCCGCCACCTCGAGCTTTTCGCCCCCCTTGAGGGCCGCCTGCCCCACCACGACCACCCGGTCTCCGGATTGGACGCCAGAGGTAAGCACGGCGGATTCATCCACCAGCGCGGCCACGGTCACCGGCACCCGGCGGGCGGCACCCTCCGACAGCATAAACACCACCGGGCCGTCGGCGGTGGTGCGCACGGCCAGCGCCGGAACCCGCACCGCCTCGGCCAGTGCGCGCCCCCCGGTGGTCACCCGCGCCACCATGCCGGGCCGGATGCGCCCTTCCGGATTGTCCAGATCCACCTCCACCGGGAACGTGGCCTCCCCCGGCTGATCCACGGAACCGACGCTGAGAATGCTGCCAGTGAAGGTTTCCCCCGGCAGGGCGTCAAAGGCCACCCGCGCCTCTCCGCCCGCGCGCACATGCACCACCTGGTTTTCGGACAGGCCGGCCTGAAGGCGAATGCGATCGGTACGCGCCAGATGGAACAGGGGTTGCCCCGGTGCCACCACGGCTCCCACCTCGGGAAACCGCCGGGTAACCTCCCCGTCCGCCGGGGCGGTGATCACGCTGTTTTCCAGATCGCGCCCGGCGTTGGTGAGGGCAAGTTCCGCCAGCTTCAGGTCGGCTTCGGCCAGTTTCACGGCCAGTTCGGCCTCCTCCAGAATGGAGTCGGACACGGAGCCCTGATTGTGCAACCCCTGTTGACGCTTGAAAGTCTTCCTGGCCAGTGCCAGCCGAACCCGGGCGCGGTCGCGCTCAGCGGTGCGGATATCCCGCGCCAGTTCGAACGGCACCGGGTCGAACCGCGCCAGCACGTCCCCCTTGGCCACCCGATCCCCCTGATCCGCCACCAGTTCAGCCAGCGTCCCGGCCACCTCAGCGGACAAGTGCCACACCTGATCCGGCGCCGCCACGGCGGTGACACGGTAGCTTTCGATAAACGGAGCCGAAGCGGCAGTGATGACTTCGACAGGGATCCGGCGTTCGGGGGTTATGGTGAACGGAGCCGGATCTCCACTGCATGCAACAAGCAACAGCGCCGCACAAGCCAGCACCGATTCAATGCCTCGTACGGCCCGGACAGTTGAATGAATTGGGGAGTGCAAAATTCCAACGGTGGTTGAGGTTTTTTCACTTTCCGCTTCCGCAATCCCACTCAGGCATGGCGAAAGGTTCGGAAAAAAGAGTTATTATGAAACGATTGTCGATGCTTGCCCCCTCCACCCGCCGGTCAGGCCCAAAGGGACGTATACCGAAAGAACCCACTACGGATTACCCAATGGGGGCACGGGTATCCCCCAAATGCTTTACTGGAACTGGATTTGATCACCTTTGGAGTGCGCCGGAAACACAGTGACGACCTGTTGCGATACGCCAGACTGATCGCTAAAACACTGCCTGCAGACCAGATTTCACGCTACCCGTTCGCATTTGAACTGACGCGTAAGTAATAGGCGGACTGATCACCACGCCCAGCCGCATTCAGTTCTTTTGCTCTCGCACTAAATGCTTGAAGCTCAGACCGTCGAAAGATGTCGCGGGTTTCCTTGGGAGCGTTTGCGGCAATGTTTCTTTGATAAAGCTCACTTCCCGTAAATTGCGTGGCCGTAGCGTCATCGTGTACCGCGACGACCTCCATGCCCGACTCACGTGCAACCAGTTCCATGCTGGAGCGAGTATGTAAATAAAGATGGCGGGGCGGATCCAAGGCAAACCAATTCTCTCGATAATGTTCCCAACAATAGCTGTCGGCCACGGGAATGCGAATTAGCGCCGTACCTCCTGGTGACAGAAGACGTGCAATATTTTTCAACACCTGAACCGGCTCGTCCATGTGCTCGAAAGAGTGATGCAGCATAACTAGGTCAAACGCGCCAGGATAACGTTGAACCAACGCCTCCATTCCGATTTTGTGGATCACCAAGTCGCCGTAATGTAAATCCTCTGCAATAAATGGATCAGCGCCACAGAGATTGGAAAACCCTCCCTGCATCATCCGAATCAATAGCTTTCCATTTCCACACCCGATATCAACAATGCGAGAATCCCGTTTTATCCCGGCCTCTCGACACCACAAAAGGTAGTCTGGCTCCGGCAGAAATGCATTGAGAACCCCTCCCAGTAGCCCGGACCCATTAATTGCATGCGACACTCGCGCGCGATTGATAAATCGCTGGGCGCGGCTTGCGGCCCGTCGATGATAATTTTTGAACGACACATAATTTTCTGGATAGTGGCGTTGGAGGTCATCCGGGACTTCAGATATCTGCACGCATCCACAATCTGAACACTGGAAATAGTCAAATAACTCCCGGGTGCCATATAGCATTTCCCTAACTTGATAGGTTTCATTTCCCCCCACGTGCCCACATATCCGACATTTATATTCCGTAGACACGGCAGATTTCACCATCGAAAAGCCTCTCACTAACGGTCGAGTAGACAGGTTCCCCCCTATACCACTGGAGCCGAGCTGCAGAAACCCCTATTATAGGCCTTGGAAAAGTTTGCTGCCAGCAGGAACTTGCCACCACCCTCTTGATTAGAGAGTGATTCGCCATGCGCCTTTGTATATTCGCCCACTTCAATGCCCGCGGCACTGTTGACCCCTGGATCATTTATCACCTGTCCGCTCTGCGCCCGCATGTGGCGCGCCTTGTGTTTGTCTCCAACTCTCCCCTAGACGATCAGAGCGCGGGGAGGGTAAGGCAGCATTGTGATGAACTTGTCACGCGTCCCAACAAAGGGTTTGATTTCGCAGCTTGGAAATTGGGCCTTGCCAACGAAAAACTGTCCGATTTTGACGAAGTCCTGTTAACCAATTCCAGCATCGTCGGCCCACTGTTTTCTCTGGAATCCGTATTTTCCACCATGGCGGGCCGGCCCTGTGATTTCTGGGGCCTGACGGCTCATGAGGAAATGGCCCCGCACGTCCAGAGTTATTTTCTGTGTTTCCGCCAGACAGTTTTGGCATCCCCGGCGTGGAAATCCTTTTGGAGCGGCGTGGTTGATATACCTACGAAGGGCGAAGTGATTCGCGATTACGAAGTCGGCCTGACCACCCACTTGACCGCGCATGGTCTGAAGGGAGACACCCTCATCCATCGCTTCCCTTTTCCGGAAGAAAGCCGCTATGTGTGGAAACGACGTGCCACGTGGCTCCCACGCTGGAAACGGATCGATCGCAATGAAGCGGACCTTACAATCTTTGCGGCACCGGAGTTGGTGAGCCAGGGCATGCCATACATCAAGGCCTCGCTCATCTGGGGCCACCGCGGTCGGAGCAGGCCAAAAGATGTCCAGCGGGTCCGTCAGGCTCTTAACGTCCATTACGATTGGACGTTACTGGGTATCGATTGACCGCCATCCGAAGCCCGTTTTCCCGGCAACCCCCAGGACTCCGGGCAGCCGGACATCCACCAGACTAGCTGGTATCCGTAGTCCAGGAACTTGCCCCGCACCTTTCCTGCCATTCCCAGCGTCAACGCGGTCAGCAACAGGTAGGAGGCAGTGTTCAGGAGCAGCCGCAACCACCGGACCGTCAATAGCAGGGCTGCCGCCCCCGGCGAAAACACCTTGCGGTAAAAACGCAGCCGCGAGCGCAACATTTCCACCTGGGCCTCGCGGCGCACCCGCTTGGTGCTGCTGCCCATGATGTGCACCACCTCGGTCTCGCGGTCAAACAACGCCTGCCAGCCCGCGCGCCGAAGCCGCACACACCACTCCACATCCTCAAAATAGAAAAAGAACCCGCTGTCGATCGTCCCGGCCTGCTCGAACGCCTTCCGCCGCACCGCCATGCAGGCGCCGCTGATCCAGTCCACCGCTGCCACCGGCTCCGACGGCGCCTTGGGACGGCGCTGCTGGAGCAGGCGAATGCCCAGTTCGCCACGTACGGTGGGCTCGGTGCCAAAGGATCGCTGGGTGGCCCCCTCCGGAGACACCAGTTGCGGGCCGATAATCGCCGCCTGCGGGCGTTCCCGGAACAGCGTTTCCATGCGGGTCAGCAGATGGGGCGGCACGAAGGCGTCGTTGTTCAGCAGCAGCACGAATTCAGATTGCGTCTCGGAAATCGCCCGGTTGATTGCAGCGGCATACCCCAGGTTGCAGCCGTTTTCGATCACCGTCACGTGCGGATGGGACAGGCGCACCCGCGACAAGGAGTCGTCAGTGCTGCCGTTGTCCACCAGAAACACCCGGTCCCGCGCGGGGTCGACGGCCTTTCCCAGGGCATCCAGGGTGTGCAACAGGATTTCCGCGCCGTTGCGGTGCACAATCACGATGGAAAACCGTTCAGCCATTGGCCGTCACCATATCACGAAGCCCTTGCTCCAGCCCCACCTTCGGCGCCCACCCCGGCACCGGGGTTCCTCCCCGCCAGGGGTGCATCACCTCGCGGGCACGGTACGCTCTGGCCCCCCACGCCACATTCAACCGCCCCCCGGACGCCCGCTCGAACAGGGCGACCAGTTCCCGCAGTGTCGGGGCCGTCCCGGACGACACCGCGTAGCTTTCCGGTTCGGTCACCTCCCCTGCCAGCAGGCGTTGTCCCGCCAGCACAAACGCCTCAACGGCGTCGTCCACATGCACCATATCGATGTGCTGCTCACCGCCGGAAAGCGCCATTTGTTCACCACTCTGTGCCGCATTCGCCAAGGCGAACAGCAGCTTTTTACGGGGATCGCCAGGGCCGTAGGTATCGAACAGTTTGAGCGTGATCACCTGCAACCGGGTCGCGTCGGCGTAATAGGCGAGCAGGTCCTCGAACGCCTGTTTGGTGGCCGCATACAGCGATACCGGGCGGTATGCCGCCATATGAAAGTGCTGCCAGGAGGTGCCGGTATTCACCAGCAGCGGCCGCTCCCGCGCGCACAGCGCATCCACCAACTGGGCGCCAAAGCGGAGATTGGCCTCGATCAGCCGGTCGATGTCGTCCGACCGGTGTTCGGCCACGAAATACGCGGCCAAATGGAACACCACCTCCGGCGCCGCCGCCTCCATCAATTGAGACATGCCGCCGGTGGTGCCGTCGTGCACGTGCACGGTCAGGCGGTCCCGCACCGGGGACAGTTCATCCAGTGCCGAGTCGGGCCGCACCACCACGTGGCAGTCGTGCCCGTCCGCCACCAGCCGCCGGGTCAGGCGGGAGCCGACAAAGCCGGTCGCGCCGGTAATCAGAAAACGGCGAGGCTCGCCCACCGCCATCACCCCTCGAACACAAAGGGTGAGTCGAAAGCATCCAGCGTGGGGAATTCCCGGTCCCGCGGGGACAACAACGGTGCATCGGTGGGCCAGGGAATCCCGGCGGAGTTCCACAGGATGCCCGCGTCGTGCTCCGCCGAATAGACCGTGGTCACGTGGTAGGCCATGGTGGCTTGCGCCGATGTGACACAAAAGCCGTGAGCACACCCCTTGGGGATGTAAACCATGTTGGCGCGCTCCGCGGACAGGTCGAACGTTTCAAATTTGCCGAAGGCAGGTGACCCACGCCGCAGATCGACCACCGCGTCCAGAACGGTTCCGGAGGTGCAGTAGACCAGCTTGTCCTGATCCTGGGGCGGCAGCATAAAATGCAGCCCGCGCACCACGCCGCGCTCCGACACCGAGTAATACGCCTCGGCAAAATCGCCGCTCATTCCATGCGTTATAAAATCATCCCGGTGAAAGACTTTTATAAAGCGGCCCCGCGCATCGCCGCGCACCACGGGCTGCAACTCCCGGCAACCGGGAATGGCGGTGGAACGCACCTCCATCAGGCGCCCCCGTAAAAGGCCGCGATGGAGTCCGCCGTGTAATCGAGCATGGACTTGTCCAAACCGGGGTAGATCCCCACCCAGAAAGTGTCGTGCATGATCCGGTCGGTGTTGGTCAGCTCTCCGGAAACCCGGAATTCACGCCCCTGCATGTACGGTTGCCGGGTCAGGTTTCCGGCGAACAGCAGGCGCGTCCCCACCTTGCGCCCGTCCAGAAAGCGCAACAGATCGGTGCGGGTACCGCGTGCATCGCCATCCAGGGTAATGGGGAAGCCGAACCAGGACGGCTCGCTGCCCGGCGTGGCGCGGGGAAGGATCAGCCGGTCGGAGAGCGGCGTCAGGCGTTCGTGCAGATAGGCAAAATTCTCGTTGCGGCGCCGGATGAAGCCGTCCAGGCGATCCATCTGCGCCACCCCCACCGCGGCCTGCATGTCGGAAATCTTCAGGTTGTAGCCCAGGTTGGAATAGATGTACTTGTGGTCGTATCCCTCGGGCAGCCCGCCCAGTTTCCAGTCGTAGCGCTTGCCACAGGTGTTGTCCTTGCCCGGCGGGCAATAACAGTGGCGCCCCCAATCGCGAATGGACTCCAGTTCCCGCTTGAGCGGGGCCTCGCGAGTGAACACGGCTCCGCCCTCGCCCATGGTGATATGGTGCGCCGGATAGAAGCTGAGCGTGCCGATGTGGCCGAAGGTACCCACCTTCTGCCCGCCAAAGGTGGCCCCCAGCGCGTCACAGCAATCCTCGACCACCCACAGGTCGTGCTCGCGGGCGATTTCCATGATTCCGGCAATATCGAACGGGTTGCCCAGGGTGTGCGCCAGCATGATGCCCCGGGTACGCGGGCTCACCGCCTGGCGCACCGCGGCGGCCGTGGCGTTGCAGGTGGCCAGGTCCACATCCACGAACACCGGCACCTGCCCGTGCTGGATGAGCGGATTGAGGGTGGTGGGGAACCCGGCGGCGGCGGTAATCACCTCATCGCCCGGCTTAAGCGCCCGGTCACCGAGGAGCGGTGAATTGAGCGCCGCCACCGCCAGCAGGTTGGCGGATGACCCGGAATTGACCGTCAATGCATAACGGACCCCCAGAAAGGTGGCCAACTGCGATTCAAACCGGTCGTTATAGCGGCCCGTGGTGAGCCAGAAGTCCAGCGACGCGTCCACCAGTGCGGTCATTTCCTCCGCACCGTAAACCTTTCCGGAGGGCGGCACCATGCTCTCTCCGGCGGTAAACGCCTTCGGTCCGTGGGCCTGCTGCGCATACCGCGCCACCAGATCCAGAATTTCCTTGCGCAGGGCGGCGTCCTGTTCGGGGCTCAACATGGGTCTCAACGGGTTACGCGGCGGAAGCCGCCTGGGTGGAAAAACGGGTGATCTGTTGCAGGCTGAAATCGACCATGGACTCCCCATCGGACGCGGCGCGGTACCAACGAATGGTCTCCTCCAGGGCCTGCTCCGTGTGCCAGACCGGATGCCACCCAAGGCCGTTGCGGGCCTTGGCGCAATCCAGCGACAACAGGGACGCCTCGTGGGGATGGTCGTCGCCATCCCGTTCCCATGCGGCTCCCTCCCCCCAGGCACTGCAAAGGCGGTCCACCACCCAGGCCACGTTGCGGGCGTCTTCGGCGGGGGGACCAAAATTCCACCCCTCGGCGCACCCCGGATCGTCCCACAACCGGCGGGCCAGCATCATGTAGCCGTTCAAGGGGTCGAGCACGTGCTGCCACGGGCGCACCGCGTGGGGGTTGCGAATCCGAAGCGGCCTGGCGGCGCCAAAGGCCCGGATGGCGTCCGGCACCAGGCGGTCGTCCGCCCAGTCGCCACCGCCGATCACATTGCCGGCCCGTGCCGAGGCCAGGGTCATCCCACCATCCTGAAAAAAGGAACGGCGGTAGGCGGCGGTAACCAGTTCCGCGCACCCCTTGCTGCTGCTGTACGGGTCATAGCCGCCCATGGCGTCGGTTTCGCGATAGCCCCACACCCACTCGCGGTTTTCGTAGCACTTGTCGCTGGTGACGTTGACCATCACCCGCGCCGTCGCCGTCTCTCGCAACGCTTCGAACAGGTGCACCAGCCCCATGACGTTGGTGGCATAGGTTCCCACCGGGTCCCGATAGGATTCGCGCACCAGCGGCTGCGCGGCCAGATGGAACACCACGTCGGGGCGGTGTTCCGCCACCGCCCGGCGCACATGGGCCGGGTCCCGCAGGTCGCCGATCACCGAGGCAACGCGCTTGTCCAGCCGCAGGTGGGTGAACAGGTTTGGCGTGGTGGGCGGGTCCAGCGCATAACCGGACACCACGGCGCCCATTTCCGTCAGCCACAGGCTCAGCCACGCCCCCTTGAAGCCGGTGTGGCCGGTCACCAGCACCCGCTTTCCGGTCCAGAACGCGGTGTCGATCACCATACCTTCCACGGTGCTTTCCCGGTTTCCCACAGGTGTTCCAACAACTGTTTGTCGCGCAGGGTGTCCATCGGCTGCCAGAACCCGTTGTGGCGGAAGGCGGACAACTGTCCGTCCTTGGCCAGACGTTCCATCGGTTCACGCTCCCAGATGGTGGCATCCCCTTCAATGTAGTCGATCACCCGGGGAGACAGCACAAAGAACCCGGCGTTTACCCAACCGCTTTCCCCCTGGGGCTTTTCCTGAAACCCGACGATTGCGTCCCCCTCGGTCTGCAACACCCCGAAGCGGCCGGGCGGCTGGGCGGCGGTGACGGTCGCCAGACGCCCCTGCGCGCGATGAAAATCGATGGCGGCGCCAATATTCACGTCGGCCACGCCGTCGCCGTAGGTGAAACAGAAGTCCTCGTCACCCAGATATCGCCGGACCCGGCGCAGACGGCCTCCGGTCATGGATTCGGCACCGGTGTCCACCAGTGTCACCTTCCACGGCGGGGAGTAATTCTCATGCACTTCCATGGAGTTGTCGGACAGGTCGAAGGTCACGTCCGACATGTGCAGGAAGTAATTGGCAAAATACTCCTTGATGACATACCCCTTGTAACCCAGGCAGATGATGAACTCGGTGACACCGTGTGCCGCATAGATGTTCATGATGTGCCACAGGATGGGTTTGCCGCCGACCTCGACCATCGGCTTGGGGCGGGTTTCGGTTTCCTCGGCCAACCGGGTACCCAGACCGCCGGCCAGAATGACTGCTTTCATGCTCACCCCTCGAGATTAGGCGAAAATGTTACCACATCCCGATCGCCGGAAACGTCAAGCGCTCACCCGGGCCAGCACCTCCGCCAGGGCATCGCCCACGGCGCGATTGGAGAAATACCGATCGTAGGTTGCGCGGGCGGCCACGCCCATCTCTGCCAACCGGTCCGGTTGCGCGGCCCATTCCGCCACTGCCCGCGCCAGTGCCTTGGGGTCTCCCGGCGGCACGAAGGCCATGCCTCCGGTGCCATCCAGCAACGGTTCCGGATATGCGGCTGAATGCCGGGTGATCACCGGGCGGCCACACGCCAGCGATTGATAGACCTTGTTGGGAATCACCCGCCCCGCCTTGGGTCCGGTGCCGAACACGCCAAGCAGGATGTCCGCCTGATGCACACGCACCGGACGGTGCGTATACGGATCCCATGGCTCGAAGCGCACGGTGGGAACCGTTGCCGCCCGCCGCTTGCACTCCGCCACTTGCGGCCCGGCGCCGAGCAGCGTCCAGATTACCGGGGGCCCTTCGTAGATGCGGGCGGCCTCGACGATCCACTCCGGACCGTGCAGGCCGATAAAACTGCCGTAGAACAAAACCTCCAGCGGCTCCGCCCCCTTGGGCTGGAGCGGGACCGAATGAAACAACGGCTCTTCGGCCCCCACCGGAATCACCGCCAGCCGTTCGCTCGGCACGCCGAAGGTGGAGGCAAAGTAATCCGCGTGGGCGGCGGTATCGGCCACCAGTACGTCCCCGGCCCTGAACTGCCGCCCCTCCCGTGCCAGCAGGCGCTTGCCGCGCAGGCTGCTGGCGGAGAATTTGGCGCGTTCGGACACCTGCTTGTCATAGGCGCTGATCAACGGGTCGAATACCAGCGGAACCCCCCGGCTCCGCGCCCAGCGCGTGGCCGCACCCATGTCCCGTTGACGGAAACAGGGCACCCACACCAGATCCGGAGCCTTCAGGCGCCGGGCCATTGCCTCCACGTCCCCCAGCGCCCCGAAGCGGGGGCGGAAATCGACCACCCGCCACCCGAGTTCCTCAAACCGCTGGCGCAGGATGCGGTTGCGGGAATAGTCCGGGTCGAACCGTCCCCACCACAGCACCGTTTTACCCGGGTTGCGCCTGGCCACCTGAAAGCGCTCGCGTGCTTTGGCCAGCCGGATGAAGCGCTGAAAGGCATACATGTAGCTGACCATGACGCCGTCGATGCCGTTAACAAATTCCCGCCGCAGGAGGTACTGCTTGACGAATGCCAGCACCGGCACCAGCGCCAGTTCCAGGCGCATGGGGTTGCGGCCCTTGCGGAACAGGTCGTCCGCCTGGGCGCTGGAATAGCTGTTCACCTTCTCCACGTGGTGTTCCAGGGAGCGGAACGAGCGGTGATTCACCATGCCGGACAGCCGACCCACGGGCCCTTCGTGCACCACCACCGAATCGTGCACGGTGCTGTCCTTGAATCCGGCCTTGCTCTTGCGGTACAGGCGCACGGGGCGGTTGTTGACGGTCCACGGATGCCCCCGGTCCTGGAAGGCGTGCACCGGCAGAATCGCCAGCCGGTAGGCGGTGTACGCGAGGGGACCGGTTACGGCCGAGCGGATCTGCCCGGCCAGGGTGTCGGTCACCTCCTCGTCCGCGTCCAGGTTCAGCACCCAGTCGTGTTTGCACAGGGACTCGCCGAACACCTTTTGCGGGCCGTACCCCCGCCAATCATTGTGCACCACGCGGGCCCCGAGCTGTTCCGCCACCTGCACCGTATCGTCCGTGCTGCCGGAGTCGATCACGATGACCTCGTCCACCCAGTCGCACACGCTGCGGATGGTGAGCGGGATGCGGTCCGCCTCGTTCAGGGCAATGATGAAAACGGAGATCGGAAGCCGTTCAGCCACGCACCACCTCGCGGTAAACGGCCAGGGTGTGCTCCACCATGTTTTCCAGCGTGAACGGATGTTCCCGCGCCACCACCGGCGGCGTCCGGGACCATTCGACCAACCGGTCGGCGATGCCCTGGGTGTCGCCCAGCGGCACACTCCCCTCGGGCAACAGGTGGGCCAGGGTCTCCCCCACCCCGCCGTGGCCGTACCCGGCCACCGGAATGCCCAGCGAGGCGGCCTCGACGTTGGTGCGTCCGAACGCCTCCGGATCGGTGGACAGGGACAGCACCACGTTTGAAATGGCCATGATCTCCCGCACGTCGGTGCGGTTTCCGGTCATGAACACCTGCTTGTCGAGGCCGCGCCGGACGATCTCTCCGGCGACTTCGTCCCGGAAGGCAGTGCGCCGGGGGTGTGGCCCGCCCACGATCAGCCCCACGGCGGGAACCCCGGCGCGGATCAGGTGCTCCATGACGGTCAGAAAATCCAGTTGCCCCTTCCACCGGGTCAGGCGCGCCGGCAGGGTGACCACAAAACGGCCCCGGGTGTCGGGATAGTCCCGGTACCACGCCTCCAGCCATTGCGGATCCGGTTTGAACCCATAGGGATACCGTTCCCGCGACAGCCCGCGGTACACGAGGCGCAGGCGTCGGCGATCCGCTCCCAGGGAGCGTACCGCGTAGTCGGCAACCATCTGGCTGATGGCGATTACCCGCTCCCCCTTGACCATCACCTGGGAATACCAGGGGTGGGTATAGCAGCCGTGCACCGTGGTCACGAACGGCACCCCGGCACGCCGGGCGGCAAAAAAACCGATCCAGGCGGGCACCCGGGAGCGGGCGTGCACCACGTCGGCATCCACATCCCGCAGCACGGCGGCCAGGCGCGGCACCATGCGGAACGCATTGAGAAGGCTCTTTTTATGGATCGGCAGCGTAATGTGCTCCCCCCCATCGCCCTCGATTTCCGGCACCCGGCGGCCGCCGTTGGAAATCACGATGGAACGGTGGCCGCGCTGCACGTATTCGCGGGAGGAATCCACCACCCCTTGCTCCACCCCGCCCACGTTCAGTTCCGGCAGGAGTTGGACGATGGTCAGGCGGTCCTTCACGGGCCGGGCCGGGTCAGCCAACCGGCGCCTGCGGTTTTTCCTCCGACCCGGCGCGGGCGGCGGGCTCCGCATCACCCCGCTGGCGGGCTTCTTCGGCGGCGCGGGCGGCCTCGACCATCATCTGCTTGCGCACCCGGGCGTTGCGCAGGGAAACGCGCACCGCGCGAATCACCACGAACGCCGTCAGGCCCACGCCAAAGGTGATGCGGAACGCATCCTGCGGAATCCAGTGGGTGTAGGCATAGAACACCGAGAGCATCGCCACCACGCCCAGGGTTCCCGCATATTCCTTGTTGAACAGGCTCTGCTCCAGGGAGTAGGTCACCTCCGCGCCGGCTACCTCCACCCGCCCCTTCCACGGGATGATGGACGGCACCTGCTCGCAGTAATCCCGATAGGCGGCGCCAAACAGGCTCTCGAGCATTTCCTGCTCGGAGCGGATGGTACGCACGTAGATAATCCCCGTGCCGATAACCGCCGGAACCACAAACCACGGGTTCCCGACCAGCATCAGGAAGGCCACCATGATCAGGAAGCTGCCGGAATAAAGCGGGTTGCGCACGTAGGCATAGGGTCCGCCCGTGGCCAGTTCGCGGTTCTTGGAAATGATCCCGGCGGCCCAGAAACGAATGACCGCGCCGGTCAGCGCCAGAAGCGCCGCAACTCCGAACAGGGCCGGGCTCGGCTTGGCCGCCATCGCCAGCCCCAGGCCCGCCACGATGGCGCCCAGGCCGGTCCGGTTGGCGAGCCGTACGTCGCGCATCCACTGGATCGGACCACTCAAGATTCCTTCAAATCCGCTCAACAGCTGTCTCCCGCTTATAAATTTTTTGGAACGCCCCATTTTACATGGCTTTTACCATGTACCGCACCCCCACCCGGAGAATTCCCCCGTTATGCTCCCGCAGCGGTGCGGTTTCGAAAGCGCTGAACGGCCCGGTCCATCAGGCGGGAAACCCACACGTCCCCCACCGCCTCGGCGCCTGCCGGCGGGTCGAGACGAATGCTGACCAGCCCCAGGGGAACCGGACCCGGCCACCCGGAAGCCACCTTCACGCCGTCCTTGCGGGTGGCCAGAACCGCCTTCACGCCGGACGCCTGTGCCCGCGCCGCCAGCCGCTGCACCACCTGGGGCGGATAGCACGCGTGGTCGGCAAACGCCTCGAAATGGCGCACGTCCAATTGCATCTCCCGTAGCGTGGCGCGAAACCGCTCCGGCTCTCCAATGCCGCAAAAAGCCGCCACCGGGGAACCGGCGGGCAGCGTCAACCGGTTGCCGTCCCCATCCACAATGCCGTCCGCGACACTCCGCAGCGCCACCACCGCCGCGTCCGTATGACGGCCGATAACCGTGGTGAGCCGCTCGGGAACCTCGCTCCCCACCCGCGCCACCACCAGATCGGCCCGGGCCAGGGCACCGGCCGACTCCCGCAGGGGACCACGGGGCAGCAGGCGCCCGTTGGCCACCGGCATCTCCCCGTCCACCACCACCACGTCCGCATCCCGGATCAGCTCCCGGTGCTGAAACCCGTCGTCAAGCAGCAGCACGTCGGCGCCGGCCCGTTCCAGCAACAGCTGACCGGCCAGGATCCGACGCGCGCACACGGCCACCGGCACTCCGGGCAGACACTGGGCCATCAGCACCGGCTCGTCCCCCGCCACCGCCGGGGTCAGCAGAATGCCGTTCCCGTCGGCCACCAGTTGCGGCCCATGCCCCTCATTGCTCCCCCCATATCCACGGGACAGGATGCCGGGACGGTAACCAAGACGGTGCAGCGTCTCGGCCAGATGGATGGTCAACGGCGTTTTTCCGGTACCGCCCGCCGCCAGATTGCCCACGGAAATCACCGGCACCGGCAGGGAGCGGGCGGATGCCGCCTTGCGCCGGGCGGACACCGTGCTCCCGGCGCGGTAGAGCAGTTCCAGCAGGGACAGCGGCCACAGCAGCAGTTCCGCCGCACCGCCCGGCTGGCGCCACGCCCACCGAATCCAGCCGGGCGGGGTCATTCCAGCACCCCGGCAATCCGCTCCACCATGCGCGCGGCGGCCCCCCGGTGGGTGGCGAATACGGTCTGACCGGCCGCGCCCATGCGGTGGCGGGCGTCCGGATCGGACAGGAGTTTTTCCAGCACCGCCTCCAGTTCCACCACATCCGCAGCGCACACGGCGGCCCCGGCCTGTTCCAGCGCCTGGCACGGCTGGCTGAAATTACCCGTGTACGGTCCATACACCACCGGCACGCCGCAGGCGGACGCCTCCAGTGGGTTGTGCCCGCCCACCGGCACCAGACTGCCGCCGATAAAGGCCACCGTCGCCAGCCGGTAGTGGGCGGCCAGTTCCCCCACCGTGTCCAGCAGCACCACCGGCTTGCCCGCCGTATCGCCCAGCGACTTGCGCCCGGCGTCGATTCCCAGTCCCTTCAGCGCGGAAACGACCCCCTCCGCCCGGTGCGGATGACGCACCGCCAGCACCAGCCGCAGCCCCGAAAAGCGCCGCGCAAGGTGCTCGAACACCCCGGCCACGGCGGTTTCCTCCCCTTCGTGGGTGCTCCCCGCCACCAGAACCGGTGCGTCCTCATCCAGCCCCAGGGCGGCACGCATGGCCGTTCGGGCGGCCGGATCGGGGACCGGCACCGGCTGGTCATATTTCAGGTTTCCCGCCACCACCACCCGCTCCGCCGGAGCCCCCAGGGCGGTTATCCGCTCCGCATCGGTGGCGGTCTGCATCATCAGCGACGAAAACCCGGACAGCAGCGGTGCGACCAGTGCCCGGAACCGCCGGTAGCGGGGAAACGAGCGGTCCGAAATCCGCCCGTTGGCCAGCACTACCGGCACCCGGCGGGCACGCAGCGCCGCCAGCAGGTTGGGCCACAGCTCGGTTTCCAGCAACAGCATCAGATCGGGCCGGATACGCCGCAGGGCACGCCTCATCAGCGGCGGCAGGTCGTAGGGCAGATAGGCGATGCCGTCAAACACCGCCTGCAACCGTTCCCCGGCCATGGCGCGGCCGGTTGGCGTGCCACAGGTGAGCACCAGATGGGCGTCGGCGAACCGCTCGCGCAACGCGTGGGCCAGCGGCACCAGCGAGATCACCTCACCCACCGATACCGCATGCACCCAGATCACCCGTTTGCCCGCCGGAGAGCGGGGCACGGCCCCGAAGCGTTCGGCCAGATGCGGCCGGTATTCGGCCCGTGTCAGCAGCCGCCAGGCCAGCGCCGCCCCCAGCACCGGCAACAGCAGCAGCAGGCCCAGGTTGTACAGGGCGCGCACGGCTACCCGGCCTGCCCCGCGGATGGGGAAAACTGCAGGTCATGCAGACGGCGGTAGGTCCCGTCGATGGCCATCAGTTCGTCGTGGGTACCGCGCTCCACAATGCGGCCCTGGTCCATGACCAGAATCTGCGTGGCGTGGCGCACCGTGGCCAGCCGGTGGGCAATCACGAACGTGGTGCGGCTCTCCATCAGTTCCGACAGCGCCGCCTGCACGTGCCGCTCGCTCTCCGAATCCAGGGCGCTGGTGGCCTCGTCCAGAATCAGGATCGGCGCGTCCTTCAGAATGGCCCGCGCAATGGCGATGCGTTGCCGCTGGCCGCCGGACAGCAGGGCGCCGCGCTCTCCCACCCGGGAGTCATACCCGTCCGGAAGATGGACGATGAAATCGTGGGCATGGGCCCGCCGGGCGGCGGAAACGATCTCCGCTTCGGACGGCTCGCGCTCCCCCGCGCCATAGGCAATATTGGCCGCCACCGTGTCGTCGAACAGCAGGGCCTCCTGACCGACCATGGCGATCTGGGCACGGAGCGAGGCCAGCGACACGTCCCGCGTATCGTGCCCGTCGATGCGGATGGCACCCGTTTGCACATTGAGAAAGCGCGGGATCAGGTTGATCAGGGTGGTCTTGCCCGCGCCCGAGGAGCCCACCAGGGCAATCACCTCCCCCACCCCCGCGCGCAGGGAGATATCGCTGACCCCGGCGCCATCCCCCCCTTCGTAGGCATAGCCCACCCCCTCGAAGAAGATGCCCTGGCTCACCACCGGAAGCGCCGGTTTTTGCGCGTCCAGCGGGTCGATTTCCCGTGCGTCGTCCATCAGCTCGAAGATCCGCGCCGACGCCCCCAGGGATTGCTGGATCGCCGCGTAGGAGCCGGACAGGGCCCGCACCGGCTGATACAGCATCATGCAGGCGGTAATGAAGCTGAACAGGGCGCCAACGGTCAGGTCCCCCTCCAGCACCCGCGCGCCGCCATAGGCGATGATGCCCACGATGCCGATAACGCCGACCATTTCCATCATGGGGGGCGGAATGGCCACAATCCGGATCAGGCGCACCATACTGCGCTGGTAGCTCGCGTTGGCGGCGCCAAAGCGGGCCTCCTCGCGGCCTTCCGCCCCAAAGGCCTTCACCTCGCGAATGCCGGATATCCCTTCCGAAAACGTGCGCGTCAGTTCCGAGGCCGCCTCCTGGCCGATCCGGCTGCGCTGGCGCAGCCGCTTGGCCAACCGGGTAAGGGGATACATGGTAACGGGAAACACCGCCAGCGCGATGATCGCCAGCACCGGGTCCTGAAGAACCACCACCACCGCCAGCGCAAGGGCGGTCACCCCGTTCTGGATGATGTCCCGCACCAGTCCGGACGCAAGCCGTTGCAGGGCGCCCACGTCGTTGAACATGCGGCTGACCAGATCGGCGGTTCCGGTCTGGGTGAAGCGGGTGACCGGAAGCCGCAGCACGGTATGGTTCAGGTCCCTGCGGATATCCCGCAGCACCCGTTGCCCCACCGCCTGCATCAGCACCACCTGCGCGTAACTGGCGCTGGTCTTGGCAAACACCACCGCCACCACCATGGCCGGAATAATCGCCAGCATGTGCGCGTCCCCGGCAATCAGCGCCTTGTCCAGCAGGGGCTGTACCAGATAGGCCACCGATGCGGTTGCGCCGGAGACGATCAGCGACAGCAGGATGGCCACGAACACCTGCGGCATGTAGGGGCGCATGTAGGCCAGGAGTCTGCGGTAGTACGGGTTCACGCCGCCTCCAGCCGCTGAATCACCGCGCGCGCGCCACGTTCCGGCGCACCCGGATCGCCCATCACCTCCCGCACGGTGGCCAGTTCCTCCCGGGCACTGGAGGCGGATTGCGGATCCGAAAGCCAGCGGAGCAGCCGCTCCGCCACGTCATCCGGCCGGAAATCCCCTTGCAACAGTTCCGGCATCACCTCGCGTCCGGCCACCAGGTTGGAAAGCCCCACATACGGCAGCTTGACCATCGGACGCGCAATCATCCAGGTCAGCGGGTTCACCCGGTACACAATCACCGACGGGGTTCCGGCCAACGCCGCCTGCAGGGTTGCGGTTCCCGACGCCACCGCGGCCACATGGGCGGCATTCAGCACCGGCACCGCCTGCCCCGCCACCACCGTCACCGGCACCCCGGCCCCGGCCACCCGCGCGCGCAGCTCCGGCCCGTCCACGGTGGGTGCCACCGGCAGCAGGAACTGGGCATGTGGAAGGCGGGAGTGCAGGGATTGAGCGGACGCCAGAAGCCCCGGCAGGATGTGGCGGATTTCGCCGGGCCGGCTGCCGGGCAGCAGGGCCACGGTGGGGCGAGCGTCGTCCAGGCCGAAACTGGACGGCTTCCACCCGCCCGCGGGGGCGGCGGCAAGGGCTTCCGCCTGCTCATCCACCAGCGGATTGCCCACGTAGGTCACCGGCACGCCGGCGTCCTGAAATAGTTTTTGTTCAAAGGGGAGGATCACCATCATATGGTCCACCACCCGGCGGATTTTGGCCATGCGCCCCGCCCGCGAGGCCCAGACCTTGGGGGCGATGAAATAGGTCACCGGCACGCCGGCACCCAGGGCATGCTCCGCCAGACGCAGGTTAAACGATGCGGAATCGATCAGCACCGCCCGGTCCACTCCGGCACCCAGCGCCGCCACCGCCTTCGAAAAGGCCGCGCGGATGGTGCGTAGACGGCCGAGGACCTCCACAATGCCCATCACACTGAGGTCGCGGGCATGAAACACCGCCTCCAGCCCTTCGCCGATCATTCGGTCGCCGCCGATGCCGACAAAGCGGACTCCCGGCCGCAGGGCGCGGATCGCCGCCATCAGCCGGGCGCCATGCAGGTCCGCCGACGCTTCGCAGGCGGACAGGAACAGACAGGGGGAATCGCTCAGCGACACACCCCGCGCTCGCTGGCCTCGACGAAGGCCGCCAACCGTGCCACCCGAATGTCCTTCGGCCATTTGTTCTGAATCACCTGCACCGATTCCTTGAGGGGCCGATCGGTGGTGAACAATTCGCCATAGGCGTCCTTCAGGATGCGAATATCGTCGCGGGACAGCCCCAGACGCTTCAGACCCACCAGATTCAGACCGCGCAGGCTGATCCGGTTGCCAATGGCCATGCAGAACGGGGCCACGTCCTGATCCACCGCCGAGCAGCCGCCGATCATCGCCAGCGAGCCGATACGGGTGAACTGGTGCACCGCCGACAGCCCGCCCACCACCGCGCCGTCCTCCACTTCCACATGGCCCGCCAGGGTCACCGCGTTGGCTAAAATGGTGCGGTCGCCGATGATGCAGTCATGGGCCACGTGCACATAGGCCATGAACAGGTTGCCGTTGCCGATGCGGGTGACCCCGCCGCCGCCCTCGGTGCCCAGGTTCACGGTCATGAACTCGCGGAAGGTGTTGCGTTCGCCGATCTCGAGGCGGGTGTCCTCACCCGCATACTTGAGATCCTGCGGAATTCCACCAATGGCGTTGTGAGGAAAAATCCGGTTGCCGGGACCGATGGTGGTGTTTCCGGACAGCACCACGTGACTGCCGATCTCACATCCATCCCCCACCCGCACCTGCGGCCCGATCACCGTGAACGGACCGACCGATACGCCGCTGCCCAGTTCGGCCTTCGGGTCCACCAACGCGGTGGGATGAATTGCGGTTTCAGTCATTTCAGCCATCCGTCAGCATTGCCGCCAGGTCCGCCTCACACACCAGCTTGTCGCCCACATAGGTCCGCCCGTTCAGTTTCCAGTATGGGGGGCGGGACTTGGTCACGGTCAGTTCCATGCGCAGGGTATCCCCCGGCCCCACCGGGTGGCGGAACTTGCAGTTGTCGATGCCCATGAAGTAGGTCAGCTTGGTGCCAAGGTCCCCTTCTCCCGCCGCGGCTTCGGCGGTTTTATAGGCCAGAATGCCACCCACCTGGGCCATGGCCTCCACCAGCAACACCCCGGGCATGATCGGATGCCCCGGAAAGTGGCCCGGAAAAAACGGCTCGTTGATGGTCACGTTCTTGGTGGCCACGATGCGCTCGCCAAGGACCACCTCGTCCACCCGGTCCACCAGCAAAAACGGATAGCGGTGCGGCAGCACGCGCATGATCTCTTTGATATCCAGTTCCATCTGCCCTTCCGATCAATCGTTGGTTTCGGGCGATTTCCGCCCGGAAAGTTGCTGTTCCAGCTTCTTCACCCGTTCCCGCAGTTCGGGAATACGGGCCTGCGCCGCCTGGGCGCGAAGCGCCTCCCGGTGCGGCAGAGCGGGAAATCCGGAAACCACCTCGCGGTCGCCCACGTCCTTGGTGACGCCCGCCTTGCCCGCCACCTGCACCTGGCTGCCCACCGACAGATGGCCGGAAAACCCGGCCTGCCCGCCCGTGGCCACATAGTCACCCAGGTGGGTGCTGCCGGCGATACCGGTTTGCGCCGCCAGCAGGCAGCCGCGACCGATCCGCACGTTGTGGGCCAGTTGAATCAGGTTGTCCAGCTTGCTGCCGGGCCCGATTTCCGTGTCGCCCAGCACCCCGCGATCGATGGTGCAGCAGGCGCCGATTTCCACATCGTCCCCCACCACCACACCGCCCACATGGGGAATTTTGTGATGCACGCCGCCGTCGGTGGCATATCCGAATCCATCGCTGCCCACCACGGTGCCCGCGTGCACGATCACCCGGTGGCCGATGCGGCAACCGGGGTAGAGCACCACATTGGGGTGCAGGGTCACGTCGTCGCCCACCACCACCCCTTCGCCCACGCGCACGCCGGGATGCAGGGTCACCCGGTCGCCCAGCACCGCGCCGGGGCCGACGGTGACGAACGCGCCAATGTCCGGCTCCACACCGACTTTGGCCGAGGCATCCACCCGGGCATCGGCGCTTACCCCCCGCGCCTGGCGGGGAACGGCATAAAAATGGTTCATCAGCCGCGCATAGGCGGCGTAGGGTGAGCGCACCACCAGTTGCCCGGCGGAAATCCCGCTTTCCTCCGCCACCAGTACCGCTGCGGCGCGGGTGGTGGCCAGTTCCTTGAGGTAGCGGGGGTTGGCCACGAAGGTGAGCTGGGTGGGACCGGCCTCGGCAATGGGCGCGATGCCGTCCACTTCCACCCGCCCGTCACCGATCAGGCGCGCGCCGACCAGTTCGGCAAGCTCCGCCAGGGTGTGGCGCTTACTCGGACTTGGATGCGGCATTGAGTTCCGCGATCACCTTGTCGGTCAGATCGTGGGCCGGATCGGCATACACCAGCATGCCGTCCTCCGGGGAATCGAACACAAACGCATACCCCTCCCGCCGGGCCACGCTGGCCACCGTCGCCTTCAGGATACCGCTGAACTCGGCCAGCAGTTCCGCCTGCTTGTGCTCGATCTCCATGGCCAGTTCGGTAACCTTTTCCCGGTACCGCTCCAGCTTCTTGCGGAACTCGCCCTCTTTCTCGGCCAGGGCCTGTTCGCTGAGCAGCGACGCCTGCGCCTTGAGCTTCTTTTCCATTGCTTCCAGCTCACCCTGCTCCAGATCGATGATCTTCTGGCGGGCGGCAATGTATTCATCGCTCTGGGAACGGATTTTTCCCCCGGCATCGGTGCTCTCAAGCACCACCTGGGCCCGAACCCACCCCATTTTCACCGCGTCGGCGGCATGGGCCGCAGGGGACGCCAGCAGCCCGGCCAGCAGCAGGGCCAGCATTCCGAAAACACGCATGATCGGCCTTCCTCTCCATCCCGGCGCCACCACGTGTGGCGACCGGCTTAAAAGAATACATGGGTTGCCCGGCCGCTTGAAACCCCGGGCGGCGGCAGCAGGCTAGAAAAACGTTCCGAAATCGAAGAACTGGTCACCCCGGCGTTGAAAATCGGGATGCCGCTTGTCAACCAGCACCCGGCCATAACCGAAGCGCAGGGGCCCCACCGGGCTCATCCAGCGGATTTCCCAGCCGACGCTCAGGTTCATCCGGCCGGCGGCAATATCCCTGCCGGTGTCAAAGCCCGCTCCCCAGTCCGTGAACAGGGCACCCTTGATGTTGGCCTCGGTCACCAGCGGGAAGGTGATCTCGCCGGTCATCACCCACATCTTGTCCGCGCCAATGGGGTCGCCGGTGGTGCCAAGAGGTCCCGCCTCGCCCCAGTTGAAGCCGCGCACCGTGCGGATGCCACCCACAAAGAACCGCTCACCGGCCGGCAGTTCACTCTTGCTGTAGCCCGCGCCATATCCCAGTTGGGAGCGTACCGCGAAGGCCATGCTGCGCAGCAGCGGAAAGAACACCGAATTGTCGAGCACGCCCTTCACGTAGTCGTTGGTGCCCGCCAGATAGCCGCCGCCCACCTCGGTGCGCAGGGTGTGGCGCATGCCCCGACGCGGGTCAAGATAGTTGTCGCGGCTGTCCCAGGCCATGTTGGCGCCCACGGAACTGGAGCGCGACCTTCCCAACTGCGCCTCCAGCAGCGGGCTGCCGGGTATGGTTCCGGTCGGCGACTTCAGGTCCAGCACCTCGTAGCGATAAGCCAGGGAGGCCGACAGGTATTCGCCGTAGGAACGGCCCAGGTTCACCCCGCCGCCAATGCGTTTTTCATCGTAGGACTCGAAATCGCGCTCGGAACGGTACAGGTCGAAACCGAAGGAGCGGTTGGTGTCGAACAGGTACGGCTCGGCAAAGCGCAGGTTATACACCGTGCGCCGTCCGCTGCGCTCCAGCCTGCCGCTCAGGGTCTGGCCGCGCCCGCCCAGGTTGCCCTGGGTGATTTCCATCAGCCCCACCAGCCCGTCGTTGGAGCTATAGCCGCCACCGATGGAAAACTGCCCGGTGGATTTTTCCTCCACCGTGATGTCCAGATCCAGCAGACCGGGGCCCGCCTCCTTGGTATCAATATCCACCGACCCGAAATACTGGAGATTGAGAATGCGCTGGTAGGTGCGCCGCAACAGGGAGGTGTTGATCACCTCGCCCTCCTGCTGGCGCACCTCGCGCCGGATCACCTTGTCGCGGGTCTTGGTGTTGCCCCGAACATTGATGCGGCGGATGGTGATCTGGTCCCCCTCGGTCACCATATAGCGAACGTCCACGGTGCCGGTTTCGGGGTCGCGGTCGAACTCCGGCTCCACCCGTGCCAGCGCGTACCCCACTTCACCCAGCCGGTCGGTCAGCATGCCCAGGTTGCGGCGCATGGCGTCCCGGCTGTAGACGCTGCCGGTGGCCAGTTCCAGCCCCTTCATCAGATCCGCTTCGGGAAGCTTGTCGCCGTGGGCCACGGACACCTCGCCGATGCGGTACACCGGCCCCTCCACAATCGGGTAGGTGAGCGAATACCACTGCCGGTCGTCGGACAGTTCCACGTTCGGCGGACTGACCGACACGTCCATGAACCCCTGGTTCTGGTAAAAATCCTCCAGCCGCAGCACGTCCTCTTCCACGTGGCTCTCGCGGTAGATGCCGGAACCGGTCAGCCAACTGGTGGCCCAGAAGCGCCGTTTGCTTTTCAGCTTTCCGCGCAGGGTGCGGTTGGAAAAGGCGGTGTTCCCGGAAAACCCGATGTGGCGGACCCGGGTCTTTTTGCCCTCTTCCACCACGAAGGCCAGATCCACGATGGGGGCGCCGGTCGCTTCATCGGTGGACTCCACCTCCACCGGAACCACCGTGGCCTGCAGGTACCCTTCGTCAAAATAGTCCGCCAGCATGCCGCGCCGGGCGCGCAGAACGTCCGCCGGGGTCAGAAATGCCCCGGAATCCATGCCGGTGGCGTGCCCCAGCAGGGTGTCCTTGAGCACCTTGCGGTTGCCCTTGACCTGCACCTCGCCGGCCAGCGCGGGCAACTCGGTCACGCGCACGGTGACCACCACGCCGTTGCTCCCCTCCGGCTCCCCCTCGATCACCACGTCCGAAAAAAAGCCAAGCCCGAACACGGCCTCGATGTCCCGCCGCACGGTGGCGGCGGAGAGCGGCGAACCCGGCTCGGTATCGAGCTGCCCGGACACGGTGCCGGGGGCGATCTGACGCACACCCACCACCTCGATGCGGGTCACGGTGCGGCCCAGCAACTCCTCCGGCCCCTCCGCAAGGGCGGGCAACGGCGGCAGCAGGCCGCACAGCAACAGCAACATAACCCCGAAGGTGGATTTTAATATGGGTCGGCACATGGTGGGCATCGTCGAAAGGCCGGAATCATACCACAGCGCCAACGGCCATCGTGCAAGCGGTTTGCGGTGAATATGCTACATTTGTCGCGGGGCGGCGCCCCTCCAAAAGGCCATGAATCGCATATGTTTGTAGATAATCCCACCCTGTCGGTCCTGATTCCGAACCTGCACTGTCCCCGTGTGGGCGACACCGTAAATGCGGTTCTGGCCCAGCAGGGGGTGGATCAATCCTTCGAGGTGATCGTGGCCGGAAGGGACCGGCACGGGGTGATTCCCGTCGATCCCCGGGTGCGCTTTCTGGAAACCGAACGCGACTACACCCCTTCCGAGGCCCGCAACCTGGCCATTCGCGAGGCGCGCGGCGAAACCGTGCTGTTTCTGGATGCGGACTGCATCCCCGAGCCGCACTGGATGGCGCGCATGCTGGCCACCCACGCCCAGGGGCACCCGATCGTGGGCGGCGCGCTCACCTTCCCCCGCGAAGGCTTCTGGCGGGTGGCGGACAACATCTCCGCCGCCCACGGGTTTCTGCCCTCCACCCCGGCGGGCCCCCCGCGCGGGTTTCACCTGTCCGCCGCCAACCTGTGTCTGCCCAAACTGCTGCTGCAGGAGGTCAACGGGTTTGACGAAACCCTGGTGTGCGGGGAGGACTTCGACCTGATGATGCGCCTGTCCCGCAAGGGGTATCCCATGTACTTCGAGCCCACGGCGCCCGCCGCCCATCACCACGGGCGCGCCGATTTCGGCGGGTTCCTGCGCCACGCCGCCGCCTGGGCGCCGGACTCCATTGTGGTGCGCGGCCGCCATGCGGACCTGCTGGGCACCCCGTGGTATCTGAAAAGCGCCTGGACCCTGCGCCTGTTCTCGCCCCTGCTGGCGCTGGGGGCCACCCTGCGCATCTGGTTCCGCCACCCGGAACTGGTGCGGGATGCGGCCGCGTTTCCGGTGGTGCTGCTGGCCAAACTGATCTGGTGCTGGGCCGCGGCCCGTGGCCTGGACCGGGTGCGCGCCGCCGCGTGAGCGCTGTCCCCCTGATCCAACGGCCGGGCGCGCGCCGCCTGCTGCTGCCCCTGGTGTTTCTGGTGGCCGCGCTGGGGCTGTATGCCAACGCCCTGCACAACCCGTTTCACTTCGACGATGCCCACGGCATCGCCCAGAACCATTACCTGCACGACCCCGGCATCCTGAAGGACGTGTTCGTGCCCAGCGCCGGGCGCCACTATTTCGCCCCCACCGAACCCACGGCCACCCACTACCGGCCCATGCTGCTGGTGAGCTACCTGTTCAACTTCATGGTCACCGGCGACGGGGTGGCCGGGTTTCACCTGGTCAACCTGCTGCTGCATGTGGCCTGCGCGCTGATGCTGGTGGCCCTGAGCCGGCGCCTGGGGGTGCCGGGGCCGTGGGCGGTGGCCACCGGGGCCGTCTTTCTGGTCACCCCGTTTCACACGGAAGCGGTGAACTACATCACCGCCCGCTCCTCGGTGCTGAGCGCCACCTTCATGCTGGGGGCGCTGCTGCTGTTCATCGCCGCCCGGCAGGGGCGGGGCGCCGGGCGTTACGCCCGGTTGGGCGGCGCCTTCGCCTGCACCCTGGCGGCGGTGCTGACCAAGGAGGTGGCGGTGGTCACTCCCGCCCTGTTCCTGCTTTACGACCTGCTCTACCCGCCGCCCGCCGCGCGCCGCTACGGCCTGCACGGCTACGGACTGCACGCGGCGGCGCTGGGGTTGGCATTGGGGTTTCTGGTCTGGCAGGGGCACCTGGCCTACCTGCTCAAGGTGGCGGGCGGCGGTGTGGGACCGCGCGGCATCGGCGAGAATCTGTGGCTTCAGGCCATGGTGCTGGCCAAATTCCTGTGGCTGATGCTGGTGCCGGTGGGACTGAGCGTGGTGCACGCCTTCCCCGCCGCGGGCCCGTCGCTGACGGCCGCCGTGTGCGGTCTGCTGCTGCTGGGCATCACCGCCGGGGCGGTGGCCGTATGGCGGAAGATTCCAGCGGCCGCCTTCGGCTGGGGACTGTTTCTGATCGCCCTGGCCCCCACCACCCTGTTGCCCATGAACACCCCGTTGCAGGAGAGCCGTGGGTATCTGGCCGCGGCCGGAATCCTGCTGGCGGTGGGGGCGATTCTGGCCGCCTGGCGGCCATTGCTGCCGGAGCGCCGCTCGCTGGTGGCGGTGGCGGTGGTGGTGGCGGTACTCGGCACGGGCACCGTGCTGCGCAACCCGGTGTGGGGCAGCAACCTTTCCCTGTGGCGGGATGCGGTGGCCAAGGCGCCGGGGGATTTCCGCGCCCACGCCAACCTGGGCACCGCCCTGCAAGAGGGGGGTGACCTGCCCGGCGCGGTGGCGGAATACCGCAAATCCATCGCCATCTATCCCAATGAGGCCTCGGTGCATTCGGACCTGGGCAGCGCCCTGGAACGGCTTGGCGACATGACCGGCGCCCGACAGGCGCTTGCCGAGGCCATCCGCCTGTATCCCCGCTACGCCCCGGCCCACTTCAACCTGGGGGTGGTCCAGGAGATCGAGGGCGACCTGAACGCGGCCCGCGCCTCCTACCAGCGGGCCATCGAACTGCGTCCCCGCTACCCGGAGGCGCTGACCAATCTGGGAATCACCCTGGCCCGTGGCGGCGATCTGCCCGCGGGCATTGTCCGCATGGAACAGGCCCTGAACTTCGATCCCGGCTCCCCGACGATATACGCCAACCTGATCATCGCCTACCGGGCCGCGGGCCGTTTTGACGACGCGCGTGCGCTCTACCGGCGGGCGGAAGCCAACGGCGCGGTGTCCCCGCCGTTGGAGCAAATTTACCGCTCCCTGCCCCCTAGCGCTGGCATTGGGGGCACCAGAACGCCGAGCGCTGCCCCAACTGACCGCCCCTGACGGCGGTTCCGCAGCGGGGGCACGGCTGCCCGGTGCGTCCATACACCCGCAGTTCCTGGGCAAAATAGCCCGGCTTGCCATCGCCCCCCACAAAGTCCCGCAGGGTGGTACCGCCGGCCTCGATGGCCCGCGCCAGCACGGTGCGCACGGCCTCGGCCAGCGCCGTATAGCGGGCCAGGGATACCCGTCCGGCGGGCCGGGTCGGCGCGATTCCGGCCAGAAACAGGGCCTCGTTGGCGTAGATGTTGCCCACCCCCACCACCACCTGCCCGTCCATCAGAAAATGCTTAACCGCCACCCGCCGCCCACGGGAGCGGGCGTGCAGATACCCGGCGGAAAAGTCCGCTTCCAGCGGTTCCGGCCCCAGTTTCTCCAGCAGGGGGTGGTGACCGTCGTCGCTCCACAACAGGCATCCGAACCGGCGCGGATCGGTCAGGCGCAGGGAGCTTCCCCCTTCCAGCACCAGATCCACATGGTCGTGTTTGCCCGGCGGGGCGTCCGCGGCCACCAGGCGCAGACTGCCGGACATGCCCAGATGCACGATCAGGCAGCCGGATTCCAGTTCCAGCAACAGGTATTTGGCGCGGCGGGCCACCCGGCGCACCAGCTGCCCGGCCGCGCGGTTCACCTCCGGCGGCACCGGCCAGCGCAGGCGCGCCTCACGCACCGCCACGCGCAGAATGCGCGCGCCCGCCACGTGGGGTTCGATCCCCCGGCGGGTGGTTTCCACCTCGGGAAGTTCGGGCATTACCGGTTTCCACCCGAACGGCGGCCAAGCCACTGGGCCACACTGGCGGCCAGGTTGAGGACGATCACCCCGATCCGGTGGAACCACGGCACCCCTTGCGCCCTCAGCACCCGCGCCACATAGGCCCGCTTGCGCGACAGGTAGGAGCTTCCCGGAGCGCGCACCAGTTGCCCCCCTGCCGCCAGCAGGGCCACCTCCGTCCGCCCGGATCGGTACTGGCGGCGCAGCAGGGCGGCCACACTCTCCACCGGCGCCCGGTACACAACTGCCCCCGGCGCGAAGGCAATGACAAACCCGGCGGCCACCACGCGCTGGCAAAACTCGTCATCCTCCCCCTGGCGCAGGTCGGCGCGAAACGGCCCCACCGCGTCGAACACCGCCCGGCGCACCGCCAGATTGCCGGTGCCGGACACCCCGTGCTCCCGGATGCGCGCCTCCTGCCGGGCATAACTCAAATCCTCGTAGTGCCCCAGCAACGGACGCCGCCCCAGCCGGCTGCGCACCGCGCCCCCCGCCAGATCGGCATTCTCCCCTTCCAGGGCCGCCACCAGCGCCGAAACCCACCCCGGCTCCATCACGCAATCGCAGTCCACGAACAGCAGGATGTCGCCCTCGGCGGCGTCGATGCCCCGGTTGCGGGCGGCGGCGGCACTGAACACCTGATCCTCCACCACCACCGTGGCACCCCGGGCGCGGGCCACCTCCCCGGTGCCGTCGGTGGAGCCGTTATCGGCCACGATCACCTGCATCCGGTCCGTTGGCCACTCCTGCGCCGCCAGGGCATCCAGCACCTCGCCCACCGTGGCGGCCCCGTTGCGCACCGGGATGATGACGGAAACCAAGGGCTTCATGCCGGCCCCTTCAGACGGAACCAGACCACCCCCCGCAGGGTCATGCGCAGCAGGCTCCACCCGGAGCGAAAGCGGTGGATGTTGGTGCTGCCGTAAGTGCGGGTTGCGTACTGCACCGGCAGGTTGACGCAACCGATGGCCAGGTCGGCGCAGGCGAACAGCAGGTCAAAATCGCCGAACGGGTCACCGCTTCCGAAGCGCTCCCGCCAGCGGCGCATGCGCAGCCAGTCGTCGCGCCGGAACAGCTTGGTGCCGCACAGGGCATCGGTCACGCGCATGCCCAGCACGCGGGACAGCAGATGCACGAACAGCACATTGCCCACCCGGTTGAAAAACCGCATTTCCTCCCCCGCCACCGGATACAGCAGGCGGGAGCCGTTGACGAAATCCGCCAGCCCGTCGCGGCAGGTTTCGTAAAAACGCAGCAGCATGGCCGGGGGCACGGTCAGGTCCGCGTCCAGAATCACGCACAGTTCCCCCGTGGCGTGCCGCAGGCCGTGGCAGACCGCGTCATCCTTGCCACTGCCGGGCTGGGTCAGTGCGTGCCAGGTGGTGCCGGGCAACGGCTGGCGGCGTTCCATTTCGCCCCGGATGGCGTCGGCGGTGCCGTCGGTGGAGTGTCCCTCCACCAGAATGATCTCCGTCGGGCCGGGAAAGCGCGGCATCTCGTCGAACAGGCGGGGAATATTGCCCGCCTCGTTGCGCGCCGGGACGATCACGCTCACGGACGGGGGCATGGGGTCGGGCTTTACCGGGCGCAGATAGACCACCCACGCCACGCAAAAGCCCAGCACCCTCGGGCGGCGCAGCAGGACCATCTCAAACCCGGCCAGCCGCGCGATGTCGGCCACGTCGTAGCGGGTGACGGTGTTCTCCCGGCTGGCGGCCACCACCGTCAGTCCGAAGCGGGCGGCCACTCCGCGCAGCAGGGTGCCGTAGCAGACCGCCACCACCCGGTCGCCCCGCGCCATGCGCGCGTGCAGCCCCTTCAGGCGCGTCACCAGATCGGTATCGTGGTTGAAATGGCCGTTGAGCAGGTAATGGACCGGCCCCTCCCCGGCCGCCTCCCCCTCCAGCAACGCCTTGAGCAGGCCGTCGTCCTCCGGCAGCCGGTCCACCTCCTCCAGACGCGCCGCATAGCGCAACGCCGGGGCGATGGCGCGGGCCACGCCGCGGGCCACCAGCCGGTGGATGATGCGGTTCACGAACGCTCCCCGGCCGCGTGCGGAAAGCGGGACGCCAACCCGGCGATCACCCCGGCGCCAATGGCCTCCGGGGTGCACCCGGCGCGGAAACGGCGAAAGCCGGTTTCCCCCAGCGACGCCCGCCGGGGCGGATCGAAGGCCAGCCCGCGAATGGCCCGCGCCAGCGCGTCGGAATCCCCGGCGGGCACCAGCACCGCGTCCCCCGCGCCGGTGAGCAATTCGCGCACCGCCTCGTTGTCGGCGGTAATCACCGGGCGGCCCATGGCCAGGGCGTCGAACACCTTGCACGGGATCACCCGGGCGGTTTTGCTGCCGGTGCCGAACACCCCCAGGCACATGTGGGCGGCGGCAATTTCCGCCAGCAGTTCCGGGCGGTCCACCCACCGTTCCACAAAGGTGACGTTGGGCAGGTCGCGGGCCATGTCGCGGGCGCTGGCCACCTCCTGCCCGCGTCCCACCATGCGGAACACGATGTCCCGCTCTCCGGCCAGCTTGCGCGCCGCGCGCAGAATCACCGGCACCCCGTGCAGGGCGATGTAGGTGCCGAAATAGAGCACGGTGACCGGCTTTTCCACCGGCGGCGGGGACGGGAAATCCGGCAGTCCCGCCGGATCGGACCCCACCCGCACGGTGATCCACTTTTCCCGGGGGATGCCGAAGGTTTCCGCCAGATGGCGGGCGTGGGTGGTGGTGTCGATCAGCACCGCGTCGGCCATGGAGAAGGCCGCCCGATCCAGGTGCCACAGCAGGCGCGCCAGGGGGTTGCGCGCGGAGATCATGCCCCGGTCCACCACCACCGTGTCGTACAGGGAGATGAGGGCGTTGAGCACCACCGGGCGGGGCCGGAAGCGGGACAGGGCCTTGGCCAGAAACAGGTCGAAATGGCCCAGGTAGCCCACCACCAGCACGTCGTAATCCGGCAGGTGATAAAATTTGATCCCCAGCCGCAGCCACGCCAGCGCCATGCGCGCGGCCCGCGCCAGCATGCCCAGCGCCCCGTTGGCCGCCATCTTGTCGGCGGCGTCGGCCCACACCCGCACATGGCACGGAATCACCGTGGCGCCAGCGGCCTCGAGGCCCGCCAGCAGCACCCGGTTCATGGGGTAGCCGGACTGGTCGGAATAGGTGCCAAAATAACAGATGCGCATGGTGTCCGGCCCAACCATATCAGGACACGGCCCCGAATCCACCCCGTGTTGTGCTGGAGTTCAAAAAAACAAAAACAAAAACGTCCGGCTGCGGATCAATTGTAGCGCGGCACCTGTGGATCGACGGTAAGCGACCACTGGTCGATGCCGCCGTCCAGATTGTATACGTTCTCAAATCCGTTGGCCTTGAGGTATGCGGCCACCTGGAAGCTGCGCACGCCGTGGTGGCAGAACACCACGATGTCCTTGTCCCGGTCCAGTTCGGCCATGCGCGCCGGCACCTGGTTCATGGGAATGTGCAGGCTGCCATCAATGTTGCAGAAGGCCCGTTCCGGCACCTCGCGCACGTCCAGAAGCAGGAACTCGTCCCCCTGATCGATGCGCTCCTTGATCTGCTGGCAGCTGCGTTGAATCTCTCTCATATCGCCCTTCTGTATGGGTACGGTTGTCACCGTTGCAGGTTCATGGTTTCAACAGCCACGCCATGTGGCGCAACTCCGGCAAAACCAGCTCCTCCATGGCCAGCCGCACGGCGGCGCGGGAGCCCGGCATGGCCACGATCACCACCCGTCCCGCCACACCGGCCACGGCGCGGCTCATCATGGCGGAGGAGCCGATTTCCTTGTAGCTCAGATAGCGGAACAACTCGCCAAAGCCGTCGATGCGCTTGTTGATCATCCCGGCCACCACTTCATAGGTGGAGTCGCGCGGCGAGATGCCGGTGCCGCCGTTGATCAGCACCACCTGGGTGCCATCGTGGGCCGCCGCGTCCGCCAGCGCCTGCCGGATCACCGCCGGTTCGTCCGGCACCAGGGAATAGCCGGTCAGGGTGTGGCCGTCCTTGTCGAGCAGTTCGCGCACCAGCCTGCCGCTCTCGTCGGTGGCCTCGGTGCGGGTGTCGGAGCAGGTCACCACCCAGGCCCCCACCGGCGCTTTCGCCTGCTGTTTATGGTGCACATGCGACATGGAAGGCCCCCGTAACCCGAAGATGGATAAAAACCAAAGTCAAACCCGGGAACGCGCAACCCTATGAAAAAGCGGCTGCCCACGACCCCCGTCCCGCAGTATAGTGGGGTGGATGGGCGTGGGCAACCGGATGCCCGCCCGCATCCACCCCAACGGAGCCAACCAATGACCGATACCGCCGCCCACGGCATAACCTGGGACCTGACCGACCTGTACGCGGGGATCGACGACCCCACCATCGAAACCGATCTGAAGCGCCTGGCGGAACGTGCCCGCGCCTTCGAGAAGGCCCACCGGGGCGCCATTTCCAACGGCCCGCCCAAGGCCGCCGATCTGGCCGCCATGCTGCGTGAACTGGAGGACATCTGGCAGGACGCCGGGGTGTTGTCCGCCTTCGCCTTTCTGACCTTCTCCGGCGACACCACCGCTCCCGCCCACGGCGCCCTGCTGACCCGCGTGCGCGAGCGGCTCACCGCCATGCGCGCCGATCTGGTGTTCGTGGAACTGGAGTGGGCCGCCCTGCCCGAGGCGCAGGCCCGCCCGCTGATCGAGCATGCGGATCTGGCCCACTACCGCCACCACCTGATCCGCGAGCGCGATTTCACGCCCCACCGGCGCACCGAGGGGGAGGAAGTGATTCTGGACCGCAAGGCCAACACCGGCGCCCGCGCCTTTGCCCGCCTGTTCGACGAAACCCTGTCCCGGGCCCGGTTCCCCTTCACCGACAAGGGGGAAACCCGCCAACTGTCCGAGGAGGAAGTGCTGGGACTGCTCTCCGATGCCGACCGGGATACCCGCAAGGCCGCCGCCGACGCCCTCACCGCCGGCCTGAAGGAACTGTCGCCCCTGCTCACCTTCATCTACAACACGCTGATTGCCGACCATGCGTCGGAAACCGAAATCCGCGCCTATGACGGCCCCATGGCGTCCCGCAACCTGGGCAACGAGATCTCCGGCCCCGCCGTGGACGCCCTGCTGGACGCCTGCGAGCGGCACACGGGCATGGTGCACGACTATTACCGGCTCAAGGGAAAGCTGCTGGGCATCCCGCAGTTGATGGACTATGACCGCTACGCGCCCATTGGCGACGCGGGCATGATCCCGTTCGACGAGGCGAAGCGGATGGTGCTGGACAGCTACCGGAAATTCTCGCCGGAAATGGCCGATACCGCCGCCATGTTCTTCGAGCGGCGGTGGATCGACGCGGAAATCCGCCCCGGCAAGCGCGGTGGCGCATTCGCCCATCCGGTCGCGCCATCCGCCCACCCCTACGTGATGCTCAATTACCTGGGACGCCCGCGGGACGTGATGGTGCTGGCCCACGAACTGGGACACGGGGTACACCAGTGGGCGGCGCGGGAACGGGGCTACTTCGGCTCCGACACCCCGCTGACCACCGCCGAAACCGCCAGCGTGTTCGGCGAGATGCTGGTGTTTTCGGAATTGCGCAAGCGGCTGGAAGGCACCCCGGAGGCACTGTCGCTGCTGTGCGGCAAGCTGGAGGACACCTTTTCCACCGTGTTCCGGCAGGTGGCCATGACCCGCTTCGAGCAGACCGCCCACGCGGCGCGCGCCGCCGAGGGGGAACTGTCCACCGGGCGGCTGGACCAGTTGTGGATGGACGCCAACCGCCCCATGTTCGGCGACGCCCTGACCCTGCGCGACGAATATGCCGGGTGGTGGAGCTACATCCCGCACTTCGTGCATACGCCGTTCTACTGCTATGCCTATGCCTTCGGGGAACTGCTGGTGCTGGCCCTGTACGCCCGCTACCTGGAGGAAGGGCCCGCCTTCGCCCCGCGCTACATGGAACTGCTGGCGGCGGGCGGCAGCGACCGGCCGGAGGCGATCCTGTCCCGCGCCGGGATCGACATCACCGCGCCGGGGTTCTGGGATGCGGGACTGGAGATGATCGGCGGATGGGTGGCCGAGGCTACCGGTCTTGCTGCCCGGCAAGGGGCAGAAACAGGCTGAACTCGGCACCGCCGTCAGGCGGATTGCTGGCCAGCAGCGTGCCGCCATGGGAACGGGCGATGCGGTAGGCAATGGCCAGCGCCAGCCCCCGCCCGCCCTCGCGGGTGGTGTAGAACGGCTCGAACAGGTGCGGCAGGGCGCTTTCGGTAATGCCCGTCCCGCTGTCGTGTACGGTGATGCACACCCCTTCGGTGCGCCGTCCGAGCACCGGGAACATGCACCGCTCGGTGCGCAGGTAGAGGGTGCCACCCATGGGCATGGCCTTTTCCGCGTTGTCCAGAATGTGGACCAGGGCCCGCCCCAGTTGCTCCGCATCCACCGGCACGTGCACCCCGGCATTCAGGCGCATGACCACGCCGATGCCGTGCGCGGCCAGCCGGATGCGGCGGGGCGAGATCACGCCGGTCAAAAATTCATCCACGTCGGTGGACTCGGTAATCACCGTGTCGCTGCGGGCAAACTCCAGCACCTGATTGAGAAACGCCCCCATGCGCTTGGTTTCGCGCAGCACCATGGCCACGTAGGTCTCGCGCTGCTCCGGCTCCAGGGAGTCCCGTTGCAGGCGGCTCAGCAGCCCTTCCATGGGTACCAGCGGCACGCGCAACTCCTGCACCACCGCGTCGGCCATGCGGCCCACGGCGGCCAGCGCCTCGTTCTGCACCAGCAGGTCGCGGGTCTGCCGCAGGTCGTTCACCGTCGCGTTCAATTCGTCGTACAGGCGGGCATTGCGAATCGCCACCGCCACCTGATTGGATAGGGCCTTGAGCAGGGCCGCATCGTCGTCCGAAAGGCATCCCACCCCCTGTTCGGTGGGTTCCCGGTCGAACACCGAGATGGTGCCGATGCAGCGCCCCTGATCCACCACCGGCACGCACAGGTAGTTGGACACCACCCCGTTGGGCAGCAGGTTCCCGTAGCGACTCCCCTCCCGGTTATCGACCAGATAGGTCTCCTGCTTGAGGGCGGCCATGCCGGCCAGCCCTTCGCCCAGATACAGGGGCCGGCTTTCCTCGTCCGGCAGCAGGTCGCCGGTGGCCACCTCCACCAGAAGCTGTTGCCGCTCCTCGTCCCACAGGCGCAGCAGACCGCCGCGGGTGTGGGTCAATTCGCGGCTCTTTTCCATCACCATGCGCAGCAGCGCTTCCAGGTTCAAGGTCGAGGCCAGGGCCTGACCGACCCCGCTGATGATGCGCAGGTGCTTGAGCTGTTTCTGCGTGTCTTCGTAAAGCTGTGCGGTGCGGATGATGCCGCCCAGATGCATGCCGATGGTCTCCAGCAGACGCACCTGCTGCGGGGCATACTCGGTGGGCACCCTGGCCTGCACGTTGATCACGCCGATCAGGCGCTGATCCAGACGGATGGGCGCGGCGAGAATGGCGCGGTACGCCTCCTCGCCCATTTCGGAGATGATCTTGTAGCGATTGTCGCGGGTGATGTCGGCAATCGGCAACGCCACCTGCTCCCGTCCCACCCAGCCGGTAACACCCTCACCGGGGGCCAGCGACACCCGCCCCACCGCATCCGGGTTCAGCCCGTGGGTGGCGGCCAGCACAAAGCGGGAGCCCCGCTCCCGGTCTTCCAGATACACGGAACAGGCATCGCTGCGCAGGTGGTACACCACCACCTTGACGATGGCTGCCAGACGCTCGGAGAGGCTCAGGCCGGAGCTGTCCGCGATCCGGTGCATGGTGTTGAGCACCTCCAGATCGTGGAATGCCGCCCGTTCGGTGCGGGACGCCACGGCGTCCTGCGCTCCTCCCGCCACCGCTTCCAATGCGTTAAATGGTCTTGGGTATCCCTCGCTCATCCCGACTGTCCCGTTAGAGTTCCTACGCTAACCGAGAATTCCGTTTTTGACAAGAAACTGGCAACGCACAAAAAACCCCCGCGCCGGGGTATGGATTTCGATCCGGCGCGGGGGCCACTATTGTACACCATGCGGACATTTAATGCGGGCGCCGCCCCGGCTGCAACCGCCGCGCGCGTCCACGTCCACGGGGCATTGCCACGGCGGTTACTTCTTGACCATCGCCTCGATTTCGAGGGAGATGGTCACGTCGTTGCCGACCACCAGTCCGCCGTTATCCAGCAGCTTGCTCCACTTCATGCCGAAGTCGCGCCGATCGATGGTGGTGGTAGCGGTGAGGCCCGCGCGGGTACCGCCCCAGGGATCGGTGCCGGCGCCCAGGTAGCGGACCGTGAAGGTCACCGGCTTGGTCACGCCCAGCAGGGTGAAGTCGCCGGTCACGTGCTGCACGTCACCGTCGGTGTGGAACTTCTTGGCCACAAAGGTCATGGTCGGATGTTTTTCCACGTTGAAGAAGTCCGGGCTGCGCAGGTGCCCGTCGCGCTTCTCGTGGTTGGTGTTGACCGAGGCGGTATTGATCTCGCCCCGCACCGCCGACAGGGTGCCGGTTTTCGGATCCAGGGTAAGGGTGCCCGAAAACTGGTCGAAACGGCCGGTGGTGTTGGAGAACATGTGCTTGACGGAAAAACCGATGTTGGTGTGGCCCACATCGATCGTCCACTCCTGCCCCGCCGCGCGGGCCTCGGGCGCGGTCAGCATCCCCGCCAGCAGCGCCACCACCGGCAGCCATCCCCATTTCAGTTTGCCCTTGGTCATTCTGTCTCTCCCGTTTGATTGTTGGCGGGTTCCCCCGCGTCCCCGTGCGCCCGCAGACAGGCCAGATGCCCGCGCAGACGCGTTAAAATTCCGATCAGACTCGCCTTGTCCCCGGCGGGCAGAAACGCCACCGCCTCGGCCACCGACTGCATGTGGGCGGGCAGCACCCGCCCGAGGGCCAGGTGCCCCGCCTCGGTAAGCTGGATGCGGAACGCCCGCGCATCCTCCGGGCACTGGGCCCGCACCACCCATCCCTTGCCCTCCAACCCGCGAATCAGGCCCGACATTCCCGCCCGGGACACCAGCATGCGGCGGGCGATCTCCACCATGGTCATGCCGTTGTCATGGTCTTCCAGCGCCACCAGCACGTTGAACTGGGCCTCGCTCATGCCGTGGGCGCGGAAGTTCCGGTCCAGGTGCGCAAACAGCAGCCCCGCCGCGCGAATCAGGTTGAGCACCACCTCCGAATCCCTCCCGGCGGCAGGGATCAGGTCGCGAAAAAACGCGCTCTCCTGCGATGCGGGACTGAGGGTGTTCAAGGGTTACTCAATTAGTTAAGGTGCTTACATTCTCCCGATGCAAATGCTATCCCACCCCGGGGTTACGGTCAACCGGACGATCCCCCCTGATTCCCGGTGCATGCAGGCCAAAAAAAAGGCCGCCCCCCGGTGACAGGGGGCGGCCCGTTGTTCCCAATCCGCCTATTCAACGGCAATCTGCCCCTTGTGCTCCACCAGCCACGAGGCAAAGGTGTGGGTGGCCGGATACAGGGCACGGGCGGTCTGCGGGTCCCGCGCGGTGCAGAAATCGGCGTTGAAGTCGTGCTTGAACTGGAACATGTTGCCCAAGTCCTCCGCCCCCGGAAAGCCCAGGTTGCGGTAGGCCGCGAACGCCATGGACTGGTAGGCCACCTCCTCGCTCATGGCCCTGGACAGGGCCGCCGCCATCTCCGCGCCGGTCAGGTGCTCTCCGGCAATGCCGACGGTCTTGCCCATGTAGCGCTCCCCGGCCTTGAAGATGGCATAGGCGCAGGGGCCGATGTCGCTGGCGGCAATGCCCGGCAGCTTGCGGTCGCCCATGGGCAGGGTGAACACCAGCTTGCCGTCCGCCCCCCGCTTGGGCCCCATGCCGAAGTGAATCAGGTTGTCCCAGTAAAACGAGGTGCGCAGGCAGGTGGTGGGTGGCCCCATCTCCCTGAACACCGCGTCCGCCTCCCCCTTCGCGTCGAAATGAGGCACCTTGTACTGACCCATCAGCGTCGGCATGCGGTCATCATCCAGCGGCACCCAGTTGCGGGTGTCCTCCAGGGTGGACCAGATGGCGTGCTTCACCCCGGCCTGTTTGGCGGCCTGTGCCATGTTGCGGGCGTGGGTCAGTTCCAGCTCCGGCGAAAAATGCTCCCAGAAAAAGGTGACGCAAAAAGCGCCATATGCCCCCTGAAACGCCTTGTTCAGGCTGTCCGGATCCCCCACGTCGGCGGCCACCACCTGGGCCCCCATGCGCGCCAGTTCCCGGGCCTTTGCCGAGTTGGTGTCGCGGGTGATGGCACGCACCGCGTACCCGCCGGACGGATCGGCCAGAATCGCGCGCACCAGCCCGCCCCCCTGGGCGCCGGTGGCGCCCACCACTGCAATGAGTTTCTTGTTGGCCATGGTTTCCCTCATGATCAAGATTGAGCCCCTCCGCCCGGCATCGTTGCGTTAATTCTGGCCGACAGCGAACGGCACGGCCCGATTGGCATGTTGACGCCCTGGACGAAGGGGAACAATTCACCTTAGCCCCATCCCCCCCGTGGCCGCCTTATTACACAGGACATTTTTTTTCAGGTCGGATTCCGGTTCCACCCGGCGGGGGGGGGATGCCGGGCACCATCCGCGCCTCGTTTCATCCCCGATGATAGCGGGGCCGTTCGGCGGCGGTTCCTAAATGTTTGTTAACGGGGGCTCCCGCGCGGGGGGCGGGTCAGGCGTCGTGCAGCACGCCGTCGGTCATGCGCAGGGTGCGGTCGCAGCGGGCGGCCAACTGGTCGTTGTGGGTGACCATGAGCACCGCCACACCGGATTGGCGGGCCAGGGAGGCGAGCAGGTCGAACACCTGGTCACCGGTCTGGCTGTCCAGGTTGCCGGTGGGCTCGTCGGCCAGAATCAGCTCCGGCTTTCCCACCAGGGCGCGGGCGATGGCCACGCGCTGCTGTTCGCCGCCGGACAGCTCGCCGGGGCGGTGGTGCAGCCGGTGTCCCAGCCCGACCTGTTCCAGCGCCTCCCGCGCCCGCTCGTGGGCCCCGGGGGCACGGCGCACCAGCAGCGGCATGGCGGCGTTGCCCAGGGCGTCAAACTCCGGCAGCAGTTGCGAGAACTGGAACACGAACCCCAGATGGCGGTTGCGGAACCGGGCCCGCTCCGACTCGCGGGCCGTGAACAGGTTCCGACCCCGGTAGGTGACCGTGCCGGTGCTGGGTGTATCCAGGGTGCCGAGCACGCTCAGGAGGGTGCTCTTGCCAGTGCCGGAGGCCCCCACCACGGCCACCATCTCGCCCGCGTCCACGTGCATGTCCACGCCGCGCAGCACCTCCACCGGGCATTTTTCCAGCAGATAGGTACGGGTCACGCCGGTGGCGGTCAGCAGCCGTTCACTCATAGCGCAACCCGTCCGCCGGGCTCATGCGCCCGGCCTGCCACGCGGGATACAGGGCCGCCAGCAGCGAAATCAGCATGGCCGCGCCGCACACGGCAACCGCGTCCGACCACACCAGGTGGACCGGAATGTGGCTGATGTAATAGACGTCACCGGGCAGTTCATACATGTTCATCACCGCCCAGCAGAGGGAAAGCCCCAACGGCAGCCCCAGGGCCACCCCGGCGCCGCCGATCATCAGCCCGATGAGGGTGAACACCTTGAGGATATCGCCCCCGGTGGCGCCCATGGCCTTGAGGATGGCGATCTCCCGGCCCTTTTCCAGCACCATCATCACCAGGGTGCCGATGATGTTGAACGCGGCCACCACGATAATGAGCGTGAGGATGATGAACATGACCGCCTTTTCCAGCGCCAGCGCCTCGAAGAAGTTGCGGTTCAGGTCGCGCCAGTCGCGCACGGTGAAGTCCAGGCCGAGGGCGTCACGCAGGTCGCGGGCCACCTGCGGCGCGGCCTCGAAGTCCACCACCCGCACCTCCACGCCGGTCACCCGGTCGCCCATTTGCAAAAAATCCTGTGCGTCGGTCAGGGATACGTAGGCGATGGAGGCGTCGTATTCGTACATGCCGGAGGAAAAAATGCCCACCACGGTAAACGGGCGGATGCGCGGGATGATGCCCATGGGGCCCATCTCGCCCGCCGGGGAGATCACGCTGATGGAAGTGCCCATCATCACCCCCAGCTTGATGGCCAGTTCCTGCCCGAGGATGATGCCCGGCTGGGACATGGCGGCAGCCTCCCCCGGGGCCGGATCGTCGCCTTCGAACAGGCCGAAACCGGGCACGGTCGGCTCCGACAGCCCGCCCAGTTCTCCCGCCACCATGTTGCGCTCCAGATCGGTGACCCGTCCTTCCTCCCGTGGATCCACACCCCGCAGCACCACCCCCTGCACCCCCAGGTCGGTGGTGATCAGGGCCTGTCCATAGATGAACGGGGCCGCCGCCACCACGCCGGGCGTCCGGGCCACCCGCTCGAGGGCGGAAGGGTAATCGGACAGGGCCGAGCCGTGGGTGACCACCACGTGGGAGTTGGTGCCCAGAATCTTGTCGCGGATTTCCTCCATGGCGCCGTTCATCACCGCCAGGGTGGCGATGAGCGCGGCCACGCCGCACATGACGCCGACCACCGACACCACGGTGTTCACCGCCAGGGCCCGGTGGCGTTTTTTCGCCTTCAGGTAGCGGACCGCAACCAGCAGGGGGAATGGCACCGGGTCAGTGATCTCCCGCCTTGGGGCGCATCTGGGGGAACAGCAGCACGTCGCGGATGGAGGTGTTGCCGGTGAGCACCATCACCAGCCGGTCGATGCCGATGCCGGCGCCGCCGGTAGGCGGCATGCCGTGCTCCAGGGCGCGCAGGAAGTCCTCGTCCACCCCGTGGGCCTCGTCGTCGCCGGACGCCTTCTGCGCCGCCTGGGCCTCGAAACGCTGCCGCTGGTCCAGGGGATCGTTGAGCTCCGCAAACCCGTTGGCGATCTCCCACCCGGCGATGAACAACTCGAAGCGGTCGGTCAGGCGCGGATCGTCCGCCTTGCGCTTGGCCAGAGGCGACAGTTCCACCGGATAGTCGATGACGAAGGTGGGGGAAATCAGCTTTTCCTCGGCAAGGCCGAAAAGGGTATCCCACACCTTGGACAGGGGCGCCTCGGAGGCCACGTCCAGCCCCTTCCCGCGGGCGCACGCGATCAGCGCCTCCCGGTCATAGAGGATGTCGCGCGGCACCCCCGCGTCCTCGATCAGCAGGCCGAAGAACGACTTTTTGGGCCACGGCCCGGCCAGCTTCACCGTGTGTCCGGCGAAGGCGATTTCCTCCCCGCATCCGGCCTGCTCCGCCACGTCACAGATCAGCGCCTCGGTCAGGCGCATCAGGTCGGTGTGGTCCGCATAGGCCTGATAGAACTCGAGCATGGTGAACTCGGGGTTGTGGGTCAGGTCCATTCCCTCGTTGCGGAAGTTGCGGTTGATCTCGAACACCCGGTCGAAACCGCCCACGATGAGCCGCTTCAGATACAGCTCCGGGGCGATGCGCAAAAACAGGTCCACCCCCAGGGCGTTGTGGTGGGTGGCGAACGGCTTGGCGGCGGCGCCTCCCGGCTGATCCTGAAGCATGGGGGTTTCCACCTCCAGGAACCCCTCCCGGGTGAGCACCGAACGCACCGCGCTGATGATGCGCGAACGGGCCACGAAGGTACCCTTCACCTCCGGGTTTACAATCAGGTCCAGATAGCGCTGACGGTAGCGGGTTTCCTTGTCGGTCAGGCCGTGAAATTTCTCCGGCAGCGGGCGCAGGGCCTTGGAAAGATGGGTGAAGTGTGTGACGCCGATGGACAGTTCGCCCGAGTTGGTGCGCATGAGCGCCCCCTGCGCCCCCACAATGTCGCCCAGATCGCACCCCTTGTAGACCTCGTAGGCCGCCTCCCCCAGCACGTCCTTCTTGAAATAGAGCTGGATCCGGCCGGTGGCGTCCTGCAGGTGGGCGAAACCGGCCTTGCCCATGCGCCGTTTGGACACCAGCCGTCCGGCCACCTGAACCCGCACCGGACTCTTGTCCAGGGCCTCATCCCCCACCGGCTGGGCGGGATCGTCATAGCGGGCCAGCAGGTCGCCGGCGCGGTCGCCGGCCTCGAAACGCCCTCCAAAGGGGGCGATGCCCTGTTCGGCAAGGGTGTCCAGTTTTTTCAGGCGCTGGATCACCTGATCGTTCATTTCGGGAAGACGGGGCAGGTCGGACATGGTTCCGGAACATTCGGGGGTGAAAAAGGGGGGCAATCCCGGCACGGGCACTGCCCGCTCCGGGTACGGATGTTAGGGGTTTGCCCGCTCCGGTGCAAGGGGAACCGGCGCGCCGAACGGCAGGTCGTCCGGCAACGGGCTGTCGAAGCGCAGGGGGTGGCCGCTTTCCGGGTGCCGGAAGGCCAGGTGCGAGGCATGCAACGCATGGCGCGCCAGCCCCAGGGCGGCGGTCATCTCCGGCGTCGGGCCGTCCGCGTGGAAGCGCAGGTGCCACCGCTCGTCCGGCCCATACAGCTTGTCCCCCGCCAGCGGATGCCCCGCGTGGGCCAGGTGCACCCGGATCTGGTGCTGCCGCCCCCCTTCGGTGGTGACCTCCAGCAGGGAGCAATCCGCATTCCGGTCCAGCACCCGCCACATGGTTTTGGCACTTTGGGCGGTTTTGGAATCCGGGGGCGCCACCTGCCGCTTCTTGCGCACGGCGGAAGCGGTGGCGGGGCCGATGGGCAGGTCGATGGCGCCGTCATCCGTCACGCGGCCGGTGACCACCGCCAGATACCGCTTGGCCACCTGCCGCGCCTGAAACTGGCGGCTGAGGCGGGCGGCGGTGGCGGCGTCGCGGGCCAGCACCACCAGCCCGGAGGTTTCCCGGTCCAGCCGGTGCACCACGTGCAGGGGGCCGCCGTCCCACAATTCACGGCGCAGCAGGTCCTGAAAGAACATCTGCGGGCGCGGGTGGGTGCGGTGCATGAGCAGGCCGGGCGGCTTTTCCGCCACCACCAGGTGCGCGTCCAGGTGGTGGACGGCAATGCCGAACAGCGGCAGTGTCCACCGGCCGGTGGTGCGGGCCGGTGCGGAAACCACCCGCTCAGTCAGCCCAGACGCGGTAGTCCAGTTCCTGGAAGGAGGTATCCAGCCATTCGCACTCCTTGAGGAACCCCTCGTCGATGCGGTTGCCCAGGATCTCCTCGTACAGGCGGGTGAAGCGCATGATGTGGTTGCGGGTGCGCTTGACCGCATACGGCACCGTGGTGTCGGTGCGCATGATGAACGCCCAGTCGCTGCTCTGGGCCAGCAGCAGTTCGCGCCCGCACTGTTTGAGGGCCCGCTCCAGCACCCCGTCGGCATGCGGGAAACGGTCCGCCAGTTCGCACATGCGGTCGGCGGCCTGATGCAGGTGGCGGTACACCCAGGCGTTGGAACCCTCGAGCCAGAACTCGTTGTAGCCGCCCGCCCCCCAGCTGGACAGGGCCGGGGTGGCGCGCTGGCAGACCGGGTTTTCGTCCAGATACTGGATCGGGGTGACCAGCCGCAGCACGTCCTGATCGTAGGCCGCCTTGCGGATGAAGAATTCCAGGAACTCGGGCCCCTCGTACCACCAGTGGCCGAACAGCTCCGCATCGTAGGGAGCCACCACCAGCGGCTTTCTGCCGTCCATCAGGCCGTACAGGTGCTCCACCTGCTTGGTGCGGTTGAACAGGAAGTCGCCCGCGTGGGAGGCGGCCTTTTCCATGGCCCAGTCGCGCCGGTACGGCTCCTTGTGCTCCACCCGCTTGCCGGTGATGCGGTGGTACTTGATGCCGGTGTGGATGCGGATGCCGTCCGGATGGATGTACGGCCCGATGTAGGACTCGTCCAGATCGAAGCCGATGTCCCGATAAAAATCCCGGTAGTCGGGGTCGCCCGGATACCCCTGCTCGGCGCTCCACACCTGGCGGGACGATTCCACGTCGCGGCCGAAGGCGGCCACCCCGGAGGGGGTGAACAGCGGCGCGAACACGCCGTATTTGGGGCGCGTGGAGGCGTGCAGGATGCCGTGGGTCTCCACCAGGAAAAACTGGATCCCCTCCTCCTTGAGGAAGCGGTCCACATCCGGGTAGTAGCCGCACTCGGGCAGCCAGATGCCGCGCGGGCCGCGCCCGAAGTGCTTCTTGTAGTTGGCCACCGCGGCCCGCACCTGGGCCCGCACCGCCTTCTCGTTGACCTGCATCAGCGGGAAAAAGCCGTGGGTGGCGCCGCAGGTGATGATCTCCAGCACCCCCTGGTCCTGGAAGCGCCGGAACGCCGACAGCACGTTGCGTCCGCACACGTCCTCGAACAGGCGCAATTCTTCCTCGAAGCGCTCTTTATAGAACAGCGCCATGCGGTGGAAGTCGTCGTGGCCGCGGGTGCGCTGGATCTCCTTGCCGGCCAGTTCCACCAGCTTGCGCAGGCGGCGGTCGTAACGCTGCATCAGCAGCGGGTCGGCCAGCATCTCGCACAGGGGCGGGGTCAGGCTCATGGTGATCGCGAACGGCACCCCGTCCCGCACCAGCCGGTCCATCATGCCGATCAGCGGAAGATAGGTTTCGCCAATGGCTTCAAAAAGCCAGTCTTCCTCCATGAATTCCGCATGTTCCGGGTGCCGCACGAACGGCAGGTGGGCATGCAGGACCAGGGAAATGTACCCCTTTTCCAAGGAAATCCTCCGACGTCAGATAAAGGTGATTGGGCTCAGGCCTGCCGGGTTCCCGACGACGGCAGCCACCCCTCGCGCAGCATGCGCTGAATATCCCCCGAGCCGCCCGCCTGATTCGCCAGGCCGCCGGACAGGGCATAGATGCGCTCGAACTCCGCGTCGCGCACCGCCCACTCGGGATCCACCCGATCGGACGCCTTGCCGGTGGGAATGCCCACCCGGTTGCTGGTGGCGAGCACCAGAAAACGGCCGTCCGGCCCCAGCAGCCCCAGTTCCAGGAGTACGGTGCGGCCCACCCACTCGGTGCGGAAAAACCAGTCCCCCACCGGGGAGTGCACGGTGATGTCGTACCAGGCGCCGCCCAGCACGTCCTTCACCCGCAGTGTGAGCGCGCCCCAGTCGCCCAGTTCCTTGCGGGCGTTGTCCAGGTGGTCGTCGCGCAGTTCCCAGTAGGCGTAAAGGTAGCCCGGCTTTTGCAGCAGCAGCACCACCCGCGAGTGGCCGTAACGCTCGGGCAGGTCGCCCACGTCGGTGAGGGTCACGTCGGCCCGTTCGCGCCCGCTGGAAGCGGGCGCCGAACCGTGGGACACCTCCACCGCCTGCGGTGCGGGTGGTGTTTGCGCGGGACCGGCGCCGGCCATGACGGCCTCCTGCCGGGCACCGATGGCTTCCACCAGTTGCGGCTTGGTCAGCCGGGTGCGCCCCGGAATTTCCAGTTCGCGCGCCAGATCACGCAGCGCCTTGACGGTCAACTTCTGTAATGCCTTGCGGTCCATGCCTCCCCCGCTAATGAATGCTCCCCGACGGGATGGAATTATTCGAATACGTGCAGCCGCTTAATAGAACACGGCCGATGTCGCTCTCCGGGCGGAATCAATGCCCTTTGCTTGCATTATACCGCTCCAGATACCCAGTGACAGTTTTTTCCGGGTCGGCGCCGATGGCCTCCGCATACTGGCGCAGATAGGCACGCAGGTAAATGACGGGAGGAAGCTTGTTGAAGCGCTCCTCCTCGATGTACTCAATGTAGTACTCGGCGATGCGGGTGGACAGGGAAATATCGTTACGGGAAATGCCCTGCTGCTCGCGGGCTGCCTTCATACTCAGGCCATCGAAGGCCTGAATGTCCACCGAGGGCACCTCCCGCCGCGCGGGCTTCGATGCGGGCGGGGCCTTGGGGGGCGTCTGGCCGCTGCCCTTCCAGCCGGGAACCTTCGGCAACGAACGGGTCTCGGACCCGGCCGGTTTTTCCCGCCCGCCGGGTTTCTCCGGAGACGCCGGCTGCGCCGGTCCGGCGGGCCCATCCAGGGTGCCGAACGCCACCGAGGGGGGCGGCGAAGCCGGAATCCGCTCCGCGGCCTTGCCGGATTTGTCGCGCCGGGCGGCGGCCTCCACGGCGGGGGACTCACTGGCTTCCTCCGGCTCGTCCACCAGGTCCGGGGCGGCCGCGTCGGCCATGCCGTCGGCGGTGCTCATGGCATCGGCCAGCAGGGCCTCGGCGGCCTCGGCCGCGCTGGTTTTCGGGGTGGTCACGCCGGCCCCGTACTGCTCCGCCGACGTGCCTTCCGCGACCACCGAGCGATCAAAGGCGGAAAGGTCGTAGGCGCGGCGCCGGTCCGGGTCGCACAGCACCCGGTAGGCCTCCTCCACGCGGGTGCGGGCATGCACCAGGTCCTCGCCCACGAACAGGCCGTAGGTGGCCAGCGAGTCGCCGGACAACAGTTCCATCTGCTGCCGGTACGCCTGCTCGATCTCGAAGCGGGAGGCTTCCGGCTCCACTTCCAGCAGTTCGTAGTAATTTGCTTCGCCGTAAAAGGTCACGTTGCCAGGATCACCGTTTTCCAATGACCGTCTCCAGATCCAGCTGGGCGCCGCTCATCAAGTTTTGCACCACCCGGTCGATGCATCGCGCCGGGCTCGAATAAGGATACTCCGCCACCACCGGCCTGCGCTGGCGGGCGGCCTTCCACACCACGTCGTCGTATTCCACATAGCCTACGTAATCCATACGCATGCCAAAGTATTTTTCCACCGAACTGCGCATTGCGAAACCCAGGGTCACGTCTTCCAGCGAGCGCACGTGATTGACCACCAGCCGCGGGCGCATGGCCAGCAGCCCGTCGCGCAGCTGGTGCCCCTTTGCCGGGTCGGCCTTGCTGATGACCTCCAGCAGCTGGTGGACGGTGCGGATGCCCTTGTCGTTCTTGAGGTCCATCCCCTCCTCGATCAGGCGTTTCACGTCCAGTTCGGTGGACACCCGTTTGAGGTAGCGAAAATAGGCGCTCTTGATAAACCGATAAGCGTTTTCAACCGCCGTGGGTTCCGGCATGACCATCAGAATCGCCTTGTGGGCGGCCAGAAAAAAATCCAGCGTGTTGTAGCTGGTGCCGGCGCCAAGATCGAACAGGAGATAGTCAAATTCCAGTTTTTTCAATGCGTTGAGCAGTGCCGTCTTGCGGTTGTAGGTGGGGTTGGCCACCTCCAGGAAATCCTGGGCGCCACTGATCAGGCGCAGGTTGGGAAACGGCGTATCCACCACCACTCCGTCCAGCGTATTTACGCGGCCGGACAGGAAGTCGGAAAGCGTTTCCGGTACCTGGCTCATCCCCAGCACGGTGTGCAGATTGGCGCACCCGAGGTCGGCATCCATCAGGATCACCTTCTTGCCCATTTTGGCAAGCGTGATCCCCAGGTTGGTGGACAGAAACGTTTTACCGGTTCCGCCCTTGCCACTGCCGATCGCCCAGACCTCGCGCCCCTCTCCAAACCCTTCGGGACCAACGGACAGCTTCAGCGTGCTCATAACCCGATATTTGTATCGTATATTTTGTCCTCGACACAAGCCGAACCGGGAAATTCCCTGTTTTTTTTCGGGACGTTGCGACGCCCCGCCCCCATCATTCCACGCCTGTTTCCTGCATGGTTACAGCCTTTGGGGACTCTCCGGGGGCTTGACACGACCTTCAGTTCTGGCCGCAAATAGCCGAAATTATGAGGGTGATCCCGCGCCGGAAACGGATTTCCGGCAGGGGATGGGATCATGTTCAGGTGACGTGGGCACCCGCCGGGTGCCGGTTCAGGGATGAAAGAGGTCGCCATGAAAGGTGGGGTTATCATCAGCGCGCGCCGCGCACCGACGGCGCTTTCCCGTTGCGGAGCCACCGTTTCGCCGGAGCGCTCCGCCGCATGAACCTGCCACCGCTGAATTCCATCGACGCCATCATCGTCGGCGTGCTGATGCTGGGGGTCATGGTGGGCGGCCTGCGCGGCACCACCCGCGAACTGTTCAGCCTGGGCGCTGTGCTGGGCGGGCACTATCTGGCCAAGAGCGGTTACCAGGCCATGGCGCCGGGGTTGAGCGCGGCCATCGAAATCCCCCAGGTGGCGGGCGCCACCGCCTACATCCTGCTGTTCATCGTCTGCCTGCTGGGCATCGAGCTGCTGGCGGGCATGATCGTGCGCACCATGAACCTGGGCAAGGCCTACCACTTTGCCGACCATCTGGGCGGACTGGTGCTGGGCGGAATCAAGGGGGTGATCCTGGTGGGCATCATCATCGCCACCCTGATGGTGTGGCCGCAGGGGCGCACGGGCATTTCCAAGTCCTTCGTGTCCGCCACCTTCATTCCCACCGCCAAAACCTTTTCCGCCGGCCTGAAGATACTCCCCGCCAAAAAGGATCTGCTCGAGAAACGTTGAGCCGCATCCCCCGGTGAGGGTATGCTGGCTGGCCGCACCGCAGGAGCCAGCCCGTGACCCGTCCAGACACCCCGATTTCCGTTACCGGCGCCACCACCCTGGTGGGCATCATCGGCCACCCGGTCAGCCATTCCCGCTCGCCGCAGATGCACAACGCCGCCTTTTCCGAACGGGGCATGAACTGGGCCTACGTGCCGTTCCCCGTGGCCCCGGAGCGGCTGGAGGCCGCCGTGCGCGGCCTGGCCGCCAGCGGCCTGCGCGGCTTCAACGTGACCATTCCCCACAAGGAGGCGGTGCTGCCGCTGCTGGACCAACTGTCCCCCGAGGCCGAGGCCATCGGCGCGGTGAACACCGTGGTGATCGACGACGGCCGCCTGACCGGCCACAATACGGACGGCATCGGCTTTGTGCGCGCCCTGCACGAGGCCCACCGTTTCCGCCCCCGGCACAGCAAGGTGCTCATCCTCGGGGCCGGCGGATCGGCCCGCGCGGTGGCCGACCAGCTGGCCCGCGAAGGGGTTCCCGAGATGTACCTGTGCGCCCGCCGCCAGGAGCAGGCGGAGGCGCTGGCGGGCCATCTGGCCGCGCGCCACCCGGAGTGCCTTTTCAAAACCCTGCCGTGGAGCCCGCTCGATCACCGTTGCGGCATCAACTGGGCGGAACTGATCGTCAACACCACCCCCATGGGCATGAAGGAGGGCGACGGCTCGCCCATCGACACCAACGGCATTTCCCCCGGCCACATCGTGGTGGACCTGATCTACGCGCCGCCGGTAACCCCCCTGCTGGCCCGTTGCGAAGCACTGCGGGCCCGCTGCCTGAACGGCTTCGGCATGCTGCTCCATCAGGGGGCCGCCGCGTTCACCCTGTGGACCGGGCAGCCGGCGCCGGTGGACGCCATGCGCCGGGCGCTGGGCGAAACAATTTAAAATGGCGGCCGGTTGACGGCTTTCGCCCCCCCCCTTATCATCAATGGTTATGCGGGTTACCGAGGTATTCAGCAGCATTCAGGGTGAATCCACCCACGCGGGGCGGCCGTGCACCTTCGTGCGCACCACCGGCTGCAACCAGCGCTGCACCTGGTGCGATACGGCCTATGCCTATTCCGGCGGCACCGAGGAACCCCTCGACCGGCTCTATTCCCAGGTGGCGGCCTTCGGCAACCGGCTGGTGGAACTGACCGGCGGCGAGCCCCTGTTGCAGCCCGAAGCGCCCCGCTTTCTCGCCGAACTGTGCGACCTGGGCTACGAGGTGTTGCTGGAGACCGGTGGCAGCCTGCCCATCGCCCACCTGGACCCCCGCGTGCGCCGCATCCTGGATCTGAAAGCCCCCTCCAGCGGCATGACCGGCAACATCTGCTGGGAAAACCTGGACCACCTGCGGGACGGCGACGAGGTCAAGTTCATCCTCACCGACCGGGAGGATTTCGACTGGGCGGCCAAGATCGTGGCCCTGTACCACCTGACCGAACGGGTGCCGGTGCTGTTTTCCCCCGCCTTCGGTATGTTGGAACCGTCCCTTCTGGCCGAATGGATTCTGGAGGGAGGACTGCCGGTGCGCCTGCAACTCCAGCTTCACAAACACATCTGGTCCCCCGCCGCGCGAGGCGTCTGACGCAGCCCACTTACCCGCCTTCGGGCACCAAATATCAAGAAACCACACAGGAGATGACATGGACGTTCGCGTAGTAGAGGCCGCCCCGACCGGATTTTCCGCCGACGTGTTGATCGTTCCGGTGACCAAGGCCGACGCGCCCGGCGGCACCGCCGCCGCCGTGGACCGCGAACTGGGCGGCCTGCTGACGGATGCCATGGCACGGGGCGAGTTCAAGGCCGGTGCCGGCAACGTGATCTCCTTTCCCGGCGCCGGATCGTTCGCCGGGCGCCGCATCTGCTTCGTGGGAGTGGGAGAGGCCGACAAGATCACCGCCGACACCCTGCGCCGGGTGGGCGGCAAGGGCGCCCGCGCCGTCAATACGGCCCGCCTCGCCACCGCCGCCATCGCCCCCCTGTCCGACAGCACCCCGTTCGGCCCCCTGTCCGCCGCCGCCGGGGCCGAGGCGCTGGCCACCGGCGCGGTGCTGGGCACCTACCGCTTTCTGGAATACAAGACCGAGGACGACTCCCGCCGCCCGGACACCCTGCAAACCGTGACCATTCTGGTTCCCTCCGGCGCCGACCTGGCCGCGGCCGAGGGTGGCGCCACCTATGGCGCCACCGTGGCCCGTGCCACCAACTACGCCGCCGACCTGGCCAACCACCCGTCCTCCGTGGTCACCCCCACCCGTCTGGCGGAAGACGCCAGGGCCCTGGCCGGGCGCCTGAACCTGACCGTCACCGTGCTCGAAAAGGACGAGATGATCGCCCGCAACATGGGCGGCATGGTGGGCGTGGGGCAGGGCTCCGTGGAGCCGCCCAAGTTCATCATCATCGAATACAAGGGGGCCGAAGGGGCCCCGGTGGTGATGGTTGGCAAGTCGATCACCTTCGATACCGGCGGCATTTCCATCAAGCCGTCCGCCGGCATGGAGGAGATGAAGGGTGACATGGGCGGCGGCGCCGCGGTGCTCGCCACCATGCGCGCGGTGGCCGAACTGGGCCTGCCGATTCACGTGGTGGGCATCCTGACCGCCGCCGAAAACATGCCCAGCGGCACCGCCATCAACCCCGGCGACGTGCTGCACATGCACAACGGCATGACCGTGGAGGTGATCAACACCGACGCCGAGGGGCGGCTGGTGCTGGCCGACGGCCTGTCCTACGGCGAAAAAACCTACCAGCCGCGCCTGATGCTGGACATCGCCACCCTCACCGGCGCCTGCGTGGTGGCCCTGGGCAACCACGCCATCGGCCTGCTGGGCACCTCCGATGACGGCAAGCAGACCGCCCGGGAGGTGGGCGAGGAAACCGGCGAGCGGGTGTGGGAACTGCCCCTGTGGGACGAGTACAACGACGACCTCAAGAGCGACATCGCCGACATCAAGAACACCGGCGGCCGCGCCGGGGGCACCATCACCGCCGCCTGCTTCCTGAAGCGCTTTGTGGGGGATGTGCCGTGGGTGCATCTGGACATCGCCAGCACCGCCTGGGTCAACAAGTCCACCGACTACCTGCCCAAGGGCATGCGCGGCACCGGGGTGCGGCTGCTCACCGGCATGTTGCGGCGCCTTTCGCAAGGATAGCCAAACAAAGGTTGCCCAGCGGCGGGCGGGGGCCTACGCTTGAAGCGAATCCCCCTTGCCGCACAGGAGCAACCATGATCTCTCTGGCTGAAAAGAAATGCGTCCCGTGTTCCGGCGGCGTGCCCGCGCTGAACGCGCAAACCGTCGGCATGCTGCTTCAGGAACTGGGCGGCGGCTGGCGCGTCCTGGCCGGGCACCGGCTGGAAAAGACCTACACCTTTCCCGATTTCAAGAGCGCGCTGGCCTTCGTCAACCGCATCGGCGCCCTGGCCGAGGCGGAGGGGCACCACCCGGACATCTACCTGACCTGGGGCAAGGTGGTGCTCACCGTGTGGACCCACGCGGTGGACGGCCTTACCGAAAGCGACTTTATCCTGGCCGCCAAGGCCGATCATCAGGTGTGACGCGCCGGGGGCGGGTTTGGAGATCGCCTTTCTCGACTCCTGGCACCGTTGCCGCGCGCGTGGTAGCGGAACCGCCGCCGCCATCGACGGCCTGGGCGCGGGATTGAGGGATCTGGGGCACCGGGTCATCCACCTGCGCGCCCCGGAGCGCCCGCCCACACTGATCTCCCGTCTGCGCTACAACCTGGAACTGCCCTCCCGTTTGGCCGGGCGGCGCTTCGACCTGCTGGTGGGGTTCGACTGGGACGGCTTTTCCGTACGCCCCGCGCCGAATCAGCGGTATGTGGTGGCCCTCAAGGGCGTGTGCCGCGACGAGGCCCGCTTCGAACGGGGCATCGCCCGGGCCGCTCTGGCCGTGCAGGGAAGGCTGGAGGCATGCAACGCCCGCCGCGCGCACCGGGTGCTGGTGCCCAGCCTGTACAGCGCCCGCGCCGCCTGCCGCAACTACGGCCTGGATCCGGGGCGGGTGGCGGTGGTGCCCGAGGGGGTGTCCCTGCCGGAGCCCTTTCCCGCCTCCGGGGACGCCCCGCCGGAGATTCTCACCGTGGCCCGCCAATACCCGCGCAAGAACACCGCGACCCTGCTGACCGCCCTGACCCGGGTGCGCAGGGTAGTTCCCGGCGTGCGTCTGCGGGTGGTGGGAGGTGGGCCGGAATTGCCCCGCCTGCGGGAACAGGCCCGCGCCATGGGCTTGCTGGAAAGCGTGACGTTTACCGGCGAGGTGCCGGACGCGGTTGTGCGCGATGCCTACCGGCGGGCGGCCGTGTTCTGCCTGCCCAGCCTGCAGGAGGGATTCGGCATCGCCTTTCTGGAGGCCATGGCCTCCGGCCTGCCGGTGATCGCGGGCAACGCGGGGGCCACGCCGGAGGTGGTGGCCAACGGCGCCACCGGCCTGCTGGTTCCCCCCACCGACCCGCACCGCCTGTCCGAGGCGCTGATCCGCCTGCTGACGGCCCCCGCCCTGCGCGCACGCATGGGGCGCGCCGCCCGCCGCCACGCGGCCACCCGCGAGTGGCACCGGGTGGCCCGCTTGTTCCTGCTGCGGGCCGGGGCCCCCGCCGGATGAACACACCCCCCCTGTTTCCCGGACCACCGGTGGTGCTGTACGACGGGGATTGCGGCTGGTGCCGGGGATGGGCCGGGTGGTTGTACGGGCGCGACCGCCAGCACCGCCTGCGCTTCGCCCCCCTGTCCGGCCCCACCGCCTCCCTGCTGGGCGCGCCCCTCCCCCCGGATTCCCTGGTGCTGGCCCGCCACGGGGCCCACGGCGTGGTGCTCGAAACCCACGCCCGCGCCGTGTTGCAGGCAGCGGCATTGCTGGGCGGCCCCTGGCGGCTGGCGGCGCTCGCGGCCCGCCTGCCGCGCTGGCTGATCGACCCGCCCTACCGGGCCGTGGCCCGCCGCCGTCACCGGCTGCCCCCCGTCCCCTGCCGGTTGCCGGAACCGGGGGATGGACGGCACCTGCCCTGAACCCGAAACCGCTATTGATTTGTGCTTTGCCGATTGCGTAAGGTGGGCCGCATGACTTTTTCCGGAGCCGTCCAATGACCCGTCCTTCCCGTCTGCCGGGCCTTTTGTCCCTCCTGCTGGCCCCCCTGCTGCTGCCCGCCCCGGCCCTGGCCGACCGGCTGGACGACCTGGCCGCCGAGATCATGCAGCTGCGGGAGGAACTGGAACAGAACAAAATCGACGACGCGAACAGCGGCGTGCGCATCAACGGCTACTACTCCTTCGACATCATCACCGACTCCGGCGCGGGCCGGAGCACCTTCCGCCAGCACAGTTTCAACCTGTTCGTGGGCCGGGAGTGGGACCGCTGGCAGGTGCTGTCCGAGATCGAGTACGAGGACGGGGTAACCGTCAAGGAGGGAACGCCCAATCCCGATGTCACCGGCGCCGTAGCCCTGGAATACGCCTGGTTCCAGTATCAGGTCAACGACGCCTTCAAGGTGCGCGGCGGCAAGTTCCTGGTCCCGGAATACTGGAACGCCCACCATTTCGCCCCGGTCACCATGAGCACCGCCCCGCCGTTGCTGGTTAAAAAAGTGTTTCCGGATGACGCCACCGGCCTGATGCTGCACGGCGCCACCTATGTGGGCAAGGTGGGCGCCACCTATTCCACGTGGGTGACCAACGGCGACAGCCACGCGGCCACCGATACCAGCGACCACAAGGGCGGCGGCGGCAAGCTGACCCTGAACCTGGGCGGCCTGTTTTCCACCACCGGGCGGCTGGACCTGAGCTTCTTCGGACACCACACCCTGCGCGATTACCCGCCTCCCGCTCCATTAACACCGACGCAGCCGGTGGACATCACCGGCCTGGAATTGCAGATCAACACCCGCCTGCTGGAACTGCTGGCCGAATACGTCCATCAGGACGGCGCCAGCGGCCCGGAAGGGTTTTACGTGCAGCCCGCGGTGCGGGTGAGCAAGGGGGTGCGCCTGTTCTACCGGTATGAGGGGCTGGACCGGGGGTTGGTGACTGGCACCGACGGCGGCATGCCCATTCGCCACACGGGCGGCATCAACTGGCGTCCGCAGCCGAACATGACCGTCAAACTGGAAGGAAACAACACCCGTTACGACGTTCCCGCCGGCACCACCGTGCAGCAACTTCTGGCCTCCGTGGCTCTGTTTTTCTAGGAAAACACCATGCGTGCACGAAACATTGGGCTGGTGTTTTTTCCCCTCCTGGCGATGCTGGGCGTGCTGATCATGCCCGGCACCGCCCTGGCCGACGAACTGTTCCTGGTCATCGCCCACCCGGACGTGCCGGTGAATGCCGTGGCGCTGGATGAACTGGGACGCATGTTCACCCGCGACGTGACCGAGTGGCCGGACGGCACCCGCATCGTGCCGGTGGAACTGGCCGGGGCCACCGGCACCCGCGAGGCGTTTTATAAAGCGACCCTGAACACCCTGGTGGAGGACATCGCCAGTTTCTGGATTCGCGAGGCCATGACCTCCGGGCGCCGCCCGCCGCGCAGCTTTTCCAACCCGGACCTGGTGGTCAACTACGTTGCCAAAACCCCCGGCGCCATCGGCTTTGTCGCGGCCGGAACCCATTTGCGCAACCTCACGGTCAAAACGCTGCGGGTGCGGTAACCGCCTTGCACCGGCTGTTCGCGCGGCTCGGCCTCGGCCGTCCGGAATTGCGTGCCTGGGCCCTGTACGACTGGGCCAACTCCGCCTACATCACGGTGGTGATCACCGCCGTGTTTCCGGTCTACTTTCAAAAAACCCTGGCCACCGGCATGGAGGCCTCCACCGCCACCGCCCATTTTGCCACCGGCACCGCCCTGGCCCTGGCGGCGGTGGCGCTTACCGCCCCGCTGCTGGGCACCCTGGCCGACCGCTACCCCATTAAAAAATCGCTGCTGGCCGCCTTTGTCCTGCTGGGGACCACCGCCACCCTGCTGCTTTCCGCCCCCGGCCCCGGCGACTGGCTGGCCGGGTTGACCCTGTTCGCCCTGGGCAACCTGGGGGCTTATGGCAGTTTTGTCTTCTACGACGCCCTGCTGCCCCACGTGGCCCGGCCCGATGAACTGGACCGGGTATCCACCGCCGGATACGCCCTGGGCTATCTGGGTGGCGGGCTGATCCTGGCGGGGGGGCTGGCGGTCATCACCTTCCCTCAACCGTTCGGACTGGCGGACGGCAATGCGGCGGCACGCGCGGTGTTCGTGGCCGTGGCCCTGTGGTGGCTGCTGTTCACCATCCCCCTGTTGCGCCGGGTGCCGGAACCGGCCATTGCCCCCCGTGCCGCCACCACCGCCAACGCCCTGCGCACCGGCCTGACCGATCTGGCCGACACCGTGCGCATCCTGCGCCGCTATCCGCAGGCGGGGCTGTTTCTGCTGGCATTTCTGGTCTACAACGACGGCATCGTGACCGTGATCCGCATGGCCACCGTATACGGGGCCGAGATCGGCCTGCCGTCGAACGCCATGATCGGCGCCATTGTGCTGGTGCAGTTCGTGGGCATCCCGTGTGCGTTCCTGTTCGGCGCGGTGGCCGGGCGCATCGGCACCCGCCCGGCCCTGTTCATGGGGCTGGCCGTCTACCTGTGCATCACGGTGCTCGGCAACCGCATGCAGACGGCCGCGCATTTCTACATGCTGGCCGCGCTGGTGGGGCTGGTGCAGGGGGGCACCCAGGCCCTGTCCCGCTCCCTGTTCGCCAGCCTGATCCCGGCGTCCCATTCGGCGGCGTGCTTTTCCCTGTTCGCGGTGGCCGAAAAGGCCGCCTCGGTGGCGGGCCCGCTGGTGTTCGCGGCGGCCACCGCCGCCCTCGGGACGGGCCGCGCCGGGCTGCTGGCGGTGGGCGGCTTTTTTGTGCTCGGCGCCCTGCTGCTGTTCACGGTGGACGTGGAGAAGGGGCGGGCGCAGGCGCGGGCCGACGCCTGATCCCCTAGGCGCTGCGCACGCCCGTATCCGGCTGCCGGTACTGGATGGCCTCGGCCACGTGACCGGCGCCCACCGTTTCGGCCCCCTCCAGGTCGGCAATGGTGCGCGCCACCTTCAACGTGCGGTGAAAGGCGCGCGCCGAAAGGCCCAGGCGCGCCACCGCCTGCCGCAAAATCCCCTCGCCCCGCGCATCCAGGGCGCAGTGGCGGTTGACCTCCTCGGTGCCCATGGTGGCGTTGGGGCGCACGCCACCCAGCCGCGCCCGCTGGCGCTCGCGGGCCGCCGCCACGCGCTTGGCGATGGCCTCCGACGGCTCCTCGCGGGTCCGGCCCATCAGCTCGCCCACCGGCACGGCGGGCACGTCCACGTGCAGGTCGATGCGGTCCAGCAGCGGACCGGAAATGCGCCCCCGGTACCGGGACACCTCGCGCGGGGTGCAGCGGCAGTCGCGGGACGGATCGGTCAGATAGCCGCACGGGCACGGGTTCATGGCCGCCACCAGAATGAAGCGCGCCGGATACGAAAGGGACGCCGCCGCGCGGCTGATGGTCACGGTGCCGTCCTCCAGCGGCTGGCGCAGCACCTCCAGGGCGGGACGGCGGAACTCGGGCAACTCGTCCAGAAACAGCACCCCGTGGTTGGACAGGCTCACCTCCCCCGGACGCGGCACCGCGCCGCCGCCGATCAGCCCCACGTCCGAAATGGTGTGATGCGGCGCCCGGTAGGGCCGCTCCCCCACCAGCCCCTGCCCGCCGGACAGCATCCCCGCCACGCTGTGCACGCGGGTCACGTCGATGGCCTCGGGCAGTTCCAGCGGCGGCAGAATGCCCGCCATGCGCCGCGCCAGCATGCTCTTGCCGGAGCCGGGCGGCCCCACCATCAGCACGTTGTGCCCGCCCGCCGCCGCCACCTCCAGCGCCCGCTTGGCAAACGCCTGACCGGTGACCTCGGCAAAATCCGGCGCGGTGCCCGGCGCTACCGCCAGCGGGGTGATGTCGGGCTTCACCCGCAGGTCGTCCGCGTCGCCGCGCATGAAGGCGATCAACTCCGCCAGCGAGCTCACCCCATACACCGCCACCCCCGCGCACACCGCCGCCTCGCGCCCGTTTTCCCGGGGCACCACCAGACCGCGCACGTTGTCCGATTTTTCCGCCAGAATCGCCAGCGACAGGGCCCCGCGCACCGGCTTCACGCGGCCGTCGAGGGCCAGTTCCCCCACCACCATCATGCCTTCGGCGGCGGATTCCGGCACGATGCCGTCCGCCACCAGAATGCCCACCGCGGCGGGCAGGTCGAAGGCGGAGCCCTCCTTGCGCACGTCCGCCGGGGCCAGGTTCACGGTGATGCGCTTGACCGGGAACGGCAGGCCGCTGTTCTTGAGCGCCGCCTGCACCCGATCCTTGCTCTCCTTGACCGCCGCATCCGGCAGGCCGACGATGGAAAACGCGGGCAGGCCGTTGGCGATGTCCACCTCCACCTCCACCGGATAGGCATCCAGCCCCAGCACCGCGCCGCTCATTACCCGTGAAAGCAAAGCAAGTCCCCTATCCCCCCCGAATGCGCACAACAATTGCCCCGTGAACCGGCACGGTACCACCCACGCCACCCGCTTTACAAGCCATCGCTTCGCTAATCTCCCACACTGTAAATCAATCCCTCCTGCCCGTGCGATTCCTTCGCCGCCACCCTGTATTTCCGGTGGTGAACTGATCTATAGTTACCCCATGGCCCCGCCCCGCACCCATCCGACCGCGTCCCCCCGAGGGGTGTTTGCGGACTACAGCCCGGGGGACTTCTATTGCGAAATGTTCGGGCCGCGCGGGGCGGACAGCGTTCGCCCCATCCGCGACCGCCTGAACCGGTTCGACCTGCCCGCCCTGCGCCGCCGGGCCCGCTCGGCGGAGCGCGAACTGTTCGATCTGGGCATCACCTTTACCGTCTATTCCGGCGAAAAATCCATCGACCGCACCCTGCCGTTCGACGTGATCCCCCGCGTGCTCCCGGCCAGCGACTGGAACCGCATCGAAACCGGCGTCATCCAGCGGGTGGCCGCCCTCAACCTGTTTCTGCACGACATCTATCACGACCAGAAAATCATCAAGGACGGCGTGATCCCCGCCGAACTGGTGCTGGGCAACCACAACTACCGGGCCGAAATGCAGGGGTTCACCCCCGCGCGGGGCACCTACGTCCACATCTGCGGCACCGACATCGTGCGCGACGACGAAGGCAATTTCCGGGTGCTGGAAGACAACGCCCGCACCCCGTCCGGCGTGTCCTACGTGATCGAAAACCGCCACCTGATGATGCGCTCGTTTCCCGATCTGGCCGAAGGCATCTCCATCGCCGACGTGGACGACTACGGCCGCCAACTGGCCAAGGCATTGGCCGATGTGGCCCCCGAAGGGATCAGCGACCCGGCCATCGCGCTCATGTCGCCGGGGGTCTACAACAGCGCCTACTTCGAGCACATCTTCCTGGCCCGCGAAATGGGCGTGCCGCTGGTGGAAGGGCGCGATCTGGTGGTGGAGCGCGACAAGGTCTACATGCGCACCATCCGCGGGCTGGAACCGGTGCACGTGATCTACCGCCGCATCGACGACGACTTTCTGGACCCCGCCGCCTTCCGCCCCGACAGCGCCCTGGGCGTGCCCGGCCTGTTCGAGGCCTACCGCAAGGGCAACGTGACGCTGGCCAACGCCGTGGGCACCGGGGTGGCCGACGACAAGGCGGTGTATGCCTACATGCCGCGCATCGTTCAATACTATCTGGCGGAGGAGCCCATTCTCCACAACGTGCCCACCCACATCTGCCGCGAGGCGGAGGGGCTGGCCTATACCCTGGAGCACCTGGACCAGCTGGTCACCAAGCCGGTGGGCGAATCCGGCGGCTACGGCGTGGTGATCGGCCCGCAGGCCAGCAAGCGCACCCTGGCCGACCTGCGCCGCAAGCTCAAGGCCGACCCGGACAACTTCATCAGCCAGCCGCTGGTGAACCTTTCCGTGTGCCCCACCCTCACCCGCACCGGGGTGGAGCCGCGCCATGTGGACCTGCGCCCCTTCGCGGTCACCGGCGAATCCACCTGGGTGCTGCCCGGCGGCCTCACCCGCGTGGCCTTGCGGCGCGGCTCGCTGATCGTCAACTCGTCGCAGGGCGGCGGATCAAAGGATACCTGGGTCCTTGTCTAACACGCTGCTAGCACGCTTCGCCCAGAACGTGTTCTGGCTCGGCCGCTACATCGAGCGGGTGGACAACCTTGCGCGCATTCTGGACATCAACGAAACCTACGCGCGCGAATCCCACGGCGCGCCCGACTGGGGCCGGGTGCTGGAAATCTATGGCGACGGCGAGCGCTTCCGCGAGCGGCACGACGAGCCGGGGGAGCACGACATCCTGCATTTTTACGTGCTGGACCCGCACAACCCCGGCTCCCTCACCAGCACCGTGAGCATGGCGCGCGAGAACGCCCGTTCCATCCGCCACCTGATCAGCACCGAAATGTGGACCCAGCTCAACACCTTCCACACCCGCGTGGCCCAACTCACCCAGCGCGACATCTGGCCCACCAACATCTCCCGGCTGTGCAAGGAGATGAAGGAAGCCTGCCAGACCTTCGAAGGCATCGCCGAGGGCACCTTTTTCCGGGGCCCGGCCTGGCACTTCTATTCCATGGGCAAATACATCGAACGCGCCGACCAGACCACCCGCGTGCTGTATCTGGGGTGCGATCTGCTCGAGGAGGACCGGGACGCGGTGAACACCGTGCGCTGGAACGCCCTGCTGCGCTCGGTGGCGGCCTATCATGCCTTCCGCTGGGTGCGCCCGCGTGGGCACCGGCGGGCCGACATCATAAATTTTCTTCTGCACGACGAAGGCTTCCCGCGCTCGGTTAAACTATGTGTGGGGGCCGTGGAGATCCACATCGAGAACCTGGTGTTGCGGCGCGGGCAGCCACGGGTTCCGGCGGTGGAAAATGCCTGCACCCGATTGAACTTTGTGCTGGAAACCGGTTTGGGACACAGGATCACCGCACCGGTGTTGAGGGACTTTCTCGACAAGCTGGAACAGGGCCTGATTCACGTGTCCGACGAAATCGCTTCCGCTTACTTCCGCATGGGCTAACCAGCCGACACAGGGCACACCGTGCAACGCCTTACCGTTGAACACAAAACCATCTATCGCTACAAACGTCCGGTCAAATTCGGCGAGCACCGCCTCATGCTGCGCCCGCGCGAAAGCCACGACCTGCGCCTGCTCAGTTCCCGCCTGCTGATCCAGCCCGACGCCAACGTGCGCTGGATGCACGACGTGTTCAGCAACTCCGTGGCGATTGCCGACATTCTGCAACCGTCCGACGAGCTTTGCATCGAAAACACCTTCATCCTCGACCGCTACCCGAGCGAGGACCCCACCTTCTGCATCGACCCCTACGCGCAAAAGCTGCCGTTCAGCTATTCCGCCCGCGAAGTGCCCGACCTGGGCCGCAACATCGAGCGCCACCACCCGGACCCGGACCGGCACGTGATCGAATGGACCCGCGAGCGCCTGTCCCTGGCGGGCGACATGGACACCGAGGATTTTCTGATCGGCATCACCCGCGACATCCGCAACGCCTTCCGCTACGAAGTGCGCCAGGAGCCGGGGGTGCAAACCCCGGTGGAAACCCTGGAACGCGGCGCGGGAAGCTGCCGCGACTATGCCCTGTTCATGATGGAGGCGGTGCGCAGCGTGGGGCTGGCGGCGCGCTTCGTGAGCGGCTATCTATATGATTCGGCGCTGGACGGGGTGGAATCCAACATCGCCGGAGCCGGTTCCACCCACGCCTGGGTGCAGGTGTACCTGCCCGGCGCCGGATGGGTGGAGTTCGATCCCACCAACGGCTCCCACGGCGGCAACAACCTGATCCCCGTGGCCGTCGCCCGCGACCCCAGCCAGGCCATGCCCGTTTCTGGCACCTACGACGGCGACCCGAACGACTTTCTGGAAATGGAAGTGGTGGTGGAAGTCCATTCCATGGACATCCCCGCCCCCATGCTGGTGAAACCGGGGAATCCGGGGTAGCTGCCGCGCGGAAGGCGGTGATTGGGTGTGCTGTTATCAATCCCCAAGAATAATATCATCCCAAACCGGAAAACCCCCATCACTGATGATTTTTTTGATCGTTTGAGCGGCCCCATCTGGGCTACCGAAACCAAGGCAGACGGCCCATCGAGACCGTCAATCTATTCGTCAGCCTAGAAGGTTAAGAGGACACGTAAGACACTCACAGGACTCATACAGCAACTTGGATGAATCAGTATTGTCCGCAACTTCGGCATCTAGAACATATGACTTTGGAGACAGCGTAATCTTCCGGACTAATGCAGCGCTTGGCCTTGCATACACAACTCTCTCAGGCAGATTCAAAACCCCCGACTGAAGGCCCATTGTTGCCAATTTATCTGATCTTAGAAAGGGGGGGTCTAACATATCTTTCTGCATAGAGTTTGGCAATGCGGAGAACGGAGTCAATTGGATACCATGCGACAGATCTACTGTGTCATCGACTTCTAGCCCAGATATTGCCAAAACCTGAATGACTGGATTTCCGTCGGAATGCAAATACTTATCGAGACTCGAAACCGCTTCATCAATACCTACTTCATGCGTTTTATACAAAAGCCATTTGAGCAGGGTATGGTATTGAACAATGGACCGACAATAACCTCCTTGGTTAAATATTTTATTATCGAATATTGACAGCTCTTTATTATTGGCAAAAAAATCCAGTAACTCATTTTTTATACTTGGATTCGTACTAACGAGTGACTGGAGTGATTGTGAATAAATAAATCCTTCCATTTCCTGAGGAATATCAGGCACGTTAATCCCGGAACTGAGCGCCTTTTTAAGAATTCTTGATAGCTCGTTAATGTTCACCTAGCAACCTTTCTTGCATATGGAGATAACATTGAGAATGTTCCGGATAATCAACCCTCGATTCACGAATTTCCGGGCAACATACCCCATCCAACGGCGCTCTCCTTCCGTGCAGCCCGCTCGTCTGCGACAGAATACGCGAAACCATACCCCGATTCACCCACATCTGGCGCCTGCCACCCCACCCCCTCCCGCCCGAATCCACCATGCGAGAGCCAATCGGTAATCAATCGGAAAGAATCGGCCGTTTAAACCGTTAACGCACCGGCAACTTAGCCTCCCGCGAAGTGCTCCGGGGTCCTGCGCGCGGCAGCAATCGCTGCCGTGCGCATCCGGCCCTGGGCCGGGCAGCACCCGGTGAGGGGGAATGGATTGGGTGGGATGGCGTCACCCTGAAGCCGTCGCAACTATTTGACCCGACTCGATTTTTACTCCCC
>JAOUMB010000038.1 GCA_029881725.1 Nitrospirota bacterium | reverse complement strand
CACATAGCGCATCTCCAGGGAGGTCATTTCGGCCCCCGCGCGGATGCCCATGGCGGTTCCGGCGCCATTGTTGAACGGTGAATACCAGGTTTTGTGCTGGGCGTCGTGGGCGTTGTTCGGTTTGTAGATGCCCGCGGTGCCGCCGGTGGCGATGATGGTGGCCTTGGCCTTGAACGTGTAAAAGGTGTTGGTGCGCAACGAAAAGCCCACCGCGCCGGCGCACCGCTCACCGCTCATCAGCAGGTCGGTCACCACCACCCAGTTGTGGATTCTGGCTCCGGCGTCCCGGGCGGCGCGGGCGATGATCGGCTTCAGGCTCTCGCCGTTGATCTTGATGTTCCAGCGCCCGCGCGGAACGTAGTTGCCGTTCTCGTCACACAGGATCGGCAACCCCCAGTTTTCCACCTTCTTGACCGAATACTCGAACAGTTCGGCCATGGATTTCACCAGATCCTCGCGGATCAGGCCGCAGGAGTCGAAACGCACGTACTTTACAAAGCTTTCGGCGCTCTCGCCCGGATTCAGATAGGCGTTGATGGCGTTCATGCCCGCCGCCAGGCAGCCGCTGCGGTCCACGTGGGCCTTTTCGACGATGGTGACCGACAGATTGGGGAATCTTTCCCGAAGCTCCACCGCCGCCAGACACCCGGAGGTGCCGCCCCCGATGATCAGCACGTCGCTCTCGTGGGTGATGCGTTGAATGGATTGTTGGTCCGGTCGTTCCATGGTTTCCTCGGTTACACGAACAGTGGCGTTATCGCCGCCGGCTAGATATGAAACATGATCCCGTGGGATCCCTCGAGCTTTTGCTTGCGCGTCAGCAGTTCCCCCAGCGAGATGCTCAGAAACAGCCCCCGTACCGCCTCCTGCGCCTCGCGCCACAGGCCGTGCACGGCGCGGGTGGCGGCGGGTGGCTCGCTGTCATCCTCGGTGGGCTGAGGCCCCTCCTCGATGGGCCCTTCGATGGCCTCCAGGATGCGCGCTACCGGAATTTCCCCCGGCGTGGAGGCCAGCATGTAGCCTCCGCGCGCGCCACGAATGCTTTTGACCAGGCCGGATTTTTTCAATGCGGCCATGATCTGTTCCAGAAACCGGATCGGGATGCCGTGCCCATCGGCGATGGAACGCACCTGGATCGGTTCCCCTTCCGGGGCTTCGGCCAGCGCGAGCATGGCCTCCAGGGCGTATTGGGAACGGGCCGAAAACTTCATAACATCCTTTTCCGATCGAATTAGTGTGAATTGTAAAGGGGGTGCCCCGAAGTGTCAAGGCGGGGAGGTGACTTTTCGGGAGTCGTCCGGCGCGAAAAAGGGGTTTTATATTCCCTTTGCCAGCACGGTGTAGGTGCCGTACAGTCCGGAGTAGGGCCGAGGGGTGGTAGGGGTGCGTTCCACCTTCAGGAAATAGGTGCCACCCTGTCCAATGGGTGGGGTGTACTCAACGTAGCCGGAGTAATCGTCGCCGTTATTCGGGCAGCCAGTCGAGTATTGGCTGCACGATTTGTAGTTGCCGCTCCAGTCGTCGTTGGAGGCGATGGTGGTGATTCCGTCCGGGCTCACCAGCGTCAGGAGGGTATCGGCCCCGTTGCTGTAATAGATGGTTTCAAACGAGTACGGAAGGCCCTCGGTGAGGACAACCTGATAGTAGTCCACGTCCGGCGTACCGGTGATGGCGGGGTCGATGGCCAGGGACTCTGGCGCGCTCTCCACCGCCAGGGTGAGCACGGAGGCCCCGCCGACGGTGTCGTCCACGCCGCCGTCGGCGACCAGGTCGATGCCGTTGGTCCAGGCGGCGGTTTCCAGATTGGTCTTCTCCGTCGGGGTAAGCAGGGGAACCAGCACTTCCCACAAACGGCCAAACGTAATCGGTTCGGAAATCCCGTAGGCGGTATCCAGGCTGAGGATGGCGTTTAACACCGTGCCGGGGGCGATGGCAGCCGGATCCTCACCGGGGGTGGCATCAATCGCGTCCCACAATGTTGCGGCCACGTCGTTTTCGCTGGCCACGCCGCCGCGGGCACTGTAGCCGGGGAAGCATGAATAAATTGGCCCGAGAGGAAAGTCCTGGCATAAAGCGAAGGGGTCTGACTGGACGGTTTCCAGATTGTACGCAAGCAATTGGCCGCCGCCCGCTTTTACCCCGGTGGTATCGATGTACTGGGGATTTCCCAACCCGGCGCCGGAGAAAAACCCGCCCCATCCCTCGGACCAGGAAAGGCGTGTGTCCTGCCCCGGATCTCCCATGTAATGGGCGCCACCCTGCGAATTCTCGCGGCTCAGATTGAAGCTGATGAAATGCCCCACCTCGTGCATGACAACCGGGTCGTCGTATTCGTCGGTATCCCGTCCGAGGAGGTCGCTCAAGATGGTCAGTTCATTGGTGAGACTGAAAAAATAAGAGGCCCCCTGGGCAACTCCGGAAAAACCTGAATGCCAATTGACCACCAGTTGCGGGAGGACGCCCGGATTGGGGGAGACATTGGCATACAGGTAGTTCAGTCCCTTGAGCGCCACGTCCAGGATGTTGAAGGCGCCCCCGCCAGCCGCCTCCGTGGCCAGCAGGTTCACCGGCGCGCCACCCAGCGTGGTTTCGTTGAATACCGGCGACACCACCGCGTGGGTGTTTTTAAGGCGGTCGCGCACCAGCACGCCGCCGTGGTTGAGCGTTGCGGGCGATTGCGCGAGGGCACGAATCTTGATGCCCGCCGGGCCGGTGTTGGTAATGGTCAGGGTATACGTGCCCGAAACCCCGGTGGTCTTCTGGTCCAGCACCGCACTGTCGCTACAGCGTATCGCCTGGACCAACACCCCGGTGATGGGGGTGGCCACTGGCGTGGCGGCAAGACCGGTTGCCGAATAGGGGTAATCCTCGTAGCGGACGGTCCCGCTGATGCTCAGGGTGCCCCCCGTTCCCCCATAGGCGGGGCATGCGGAAACAGGAGGTGCGGATGGGGAACCGACATTCCCGCAGGACCATGCGGCCAATGCCAGCGTAAAAACCACCCATCTGTGCAATTGCATGGTGCCTACAAGTCCTTTACGAGGGTCCTGACTTCATCGGCAGAAAACGGCACCATCTCCACATGGCCGATGCGGTCGGCCAGAATCAGGCGGATTTTCCCACTCGCCACCTTCTTGTCCAGCCCCATGGCGTCGGCAATCGCCGCGCGATCGAGGTGCTGCGGAATCTCCGTGGGCAGGCCGAAGCGCTCCAGCAGGGCGCGCTGGGCTTCGCTTTCGGCCTCCGCCAGCCGCCCCAGCCGGTGCGCGATGCGCGCCGCCGCCACCATGCCCAGGCCCACCGCCTCGCCGTGCAGGTACTCCTTGTAGCCGGTGACCGCCTCGATGGCGTGCCCCACGGTGTGGCCGTAGTTGAGGATGGCCCGGCGGCCGCTGGTCTCGCGTTCGTCGTCGGCCACCACCTGCGCCTTCAATTCGCAGCAGCGGCGAACCACACGGGCGGTCACGCCCGGCTCCAGTGCCAGCAGGGGCTTTGCGTTTGCGTTCAGAAAATCAAAAAAATCCGCGTCTTCGATTACCCCGTACTTGACCACCTCGGCGATTCCCGCCAGCAGTTCCCGGTGGGGCAGGGTGCCGAGCATGTCCAGGTCCATCAGCACCAGGCGCGGCTGATGGAAGGCGCCGATCAGGTTCTTGCCGCGCGGGTGGTTGACGCCGGTTTTGCCGCCCACCGAGGAGTCCACCTGGGCCACCACCGTGGTTGGCACCTGCACAAAGGGGATGCCGCGCAGGAAGGTGGCGGCGGCAAACCCGGTCATGTCGCCGATGACGCCCCCCCCCAGCGCCACCAGAAAACTGCCCCGATCCAGCCGGCGATCCACCAGATGATCGTAAATGGTGTTGATGGAGTCGGTATTCTTGTACCGTTCCCCGTCCGGCAGTTCGCATACCGATACGTCAAACCCGGCATCGGCCAACGCGTTTCGGGTCGGCGCCAGATAGTGCGCGCCCACCGTGGGGTTGGTGACGATGGCGACGCGGGTGCCCAGACCCAGCGCCTTGCAGCGGGTGCCCAGGTCCGGCAGGGTGCTGTTGCCGATGAGGATGTCGTAGGCTCGCTCGCCCAGCCCGACGGTTACCGTTTCCATTCCTGTTCCCGATGCAGCCGCACCACCTCGCGCGCCACGTCGTCCACGGGGCGTCCGGTGGTGTCGATCAAATGATGACACTCACGGTAGTAGGCTTCGCGTTCCGCAAGCAATGCCTGGATACGCGCCAGTAAATCACCTCCGGTGTCCAGCACCGGGCGCGCGGCGCGCTGGCGGCGGGTGCGGCGCACAATGGCCGCCGCGGAGGCGGACAGGCATACCACATGCCCGGAGGCCGCCATCAGGTCGCGATTTTCCTTGCTGAGCACGACGCCGCCGCCGGTGGCGATAACGCATTGATCCCGTTGTGCCATTTGCCGCAGGGCATCGGTTTCACGCGCCCGGAACGACGCCTCCCCCTCCGTCTCGAAAATCTTCGGGATCGGCATGCCGGCGGCCCGTTCGATCACCTTGTCCAGGTCGATGTACTCATATCCCAGCGACCGTGCCGCCAGCGGGCCAACAGCGCTTTTGCCGGTGCCCATGAAGCCGGTGAGGAACAGGCGGGTCAATTTGGATAGCTAACGGCTTAAACTAATAGGTGCAGGTTACAATCCATTTGGCACCCCACTCCGCTCGGTCGTTGGAAATCTGGGCCCCAACGCCAATTGCCCCTCCAATCACAAGATCCGCAGTTCCAACAGGCATGGCTGGACAGCCCGCCACATAGCCGGCGGGAATGACCGAGACCCTACCGTGATCATCGGCTCGCGCGCGCCAAATTCCGCGATTGTTGTCGCCAGTGGTGGGGGGGAGATCGGTCGCTGCGAAGTCGAGTAAAAACAGCATGCTTACCCAAATCCTCGACAAGGGTCCATCGACCGCCCGTACGGTCAGTCGATCATCTTCGACCAAGGCCAGAGCACTGCCAATCGTGTACAGGTCAACCTCGGCGCCTGGAACCACCTGTCTGCGGGAGGAGTCAGCATAGACAACAAATTGAATGGGTGATCCGGGCCACAGGGGCGCGCCGAGGCCGCTGTTATATGGAACATTTTCAAAAGTCCAGGTTGCATCCGACGCGTTATTTAAATCGATCTGGCACAGGTGGCAGGCTGCCTGGTCGTCTCCGCATCCCGCCGCGGAGAGCGCAAGAATCAACCCTGCAAGAGCGACAGCCTCGAGACGGTGAGTCGAAAATTGGTTAAGCAATCGTTTCAACATGGCGCACCTGTCAACCAATCCGTGGAGTAATGAAAATCAGCAGTTCCTGCACGTCATCACGGATCGTCTGTTTCTGGAACAGGAATCCGATCAGCGGCAGCTTGGAGAAGAACGGAACCCGCTCCACCTGGCGCTCCTCGATCCGGTCAAAGATGCCGCCGATCACCGTGGTGTCGCCGTCCCCAACCAGGACTACGGTTTCGGCCTCGCGCTTGTTGATGCGGGGGGCCACGCCGTCCTGAGGCTCATCCTTCTTGATCTTGATTTGCAGGGTCACCCTGCCGTCACCGGTGATGGTCGGGGTCACTTCGAGGGAAAGCACCGCTTCCTTCATGGTCACTTCGGTGCCCCGGTCCGAAAGCGAAAGGTAGGGCACTTCCTGGCCGGACTTGATGATGGCTTTCTGGTTGTCGAGCACCGTGATCTTGGGTGACGACACGATCTTGGTGAACCCTTGCGTCTCACCGGCGGAAAGGCGCATGTCCAGCGCAACGGGGGAGCCAATCAGCCGTCCGAAGTTAAACCCGATGTCGTTCTGGAACCCGGCGGGCATGGTTACCCGAGCCGACGGAGCCAGCGTGCTGGATGATGAATAGACTGCGCCCGTGGCGCTCCAAGTAATGCCCAGTTCGCGTTTGTACTGAGGAATGACCTGGACCACCCGCGCCTCGATGGTCACCTGGGGGGTGGGACGGTCCAGCTTTTCGATGAGCGCGACCACCAGTTCGATATTGCTTTCAATGTCCTTGATGATCAGCGTCTTGGTGCGCTCCTCCACGGAGACCGATCCCCTTGACGACAGCACGGAACCGCCAGTGGTTCCCTGGTCTTCTTCAATCAGTTCGGCAATTTTGCTGGGGGTGGCGTAGTGAACCGGTACAAGCCGGGTCACCAGGGCTTCGGAGGAGACAATGCCCGCGCGTGCCCGGCTGGCCTCGTCCCGCTGCCGGGCCAGGTTCTCGAGGGTGTCGATACGCAGGATCTCCCCCTGATCCTCCATGCCCAGGCCACCGGTTTTCAACACCAGGTCCAGTGCCTGATCCCAGGGCACCTTTTTGAGTTTCAGGGTGACCGTTCCGGAAACGGCATCGGAGATAACCACGTTGCGCCCGCTGACGTCGGCAATCAACTGAAGAACCTGCCGGACCTGGGCGTCCTGGAAGTCGAGTGATATTTTCTCGCCTTGCCACCTGGGTCCATCGGTTTCAAATGTCCCTTGGGCCAAGGCGAATGGCGCGGAGAAAAGCGCTCCGAATATCAGTGACAGAATCAAGCGTTTCATGGATTTACCTCTTCCGGACGGAGGGCCAACACGGTCTCCACCCGGACTTTTTCACCAAAGACGTTGGTGTCCCATTCTTCAACAATCACGCGGTCCCGCGTAATCTTTCGGATCACCCCGCCGCTTTGCCCTATCCGCGTGCCGCGGCGGACCGTATAGCCTGTGCCATCCTGCGTTGCTACCCGTGCATACGGCCCTTTCTGGGTCCAGACAATTCCCAACAGCTGGAAATCGGACAGCGGGGTCAGTTCCAGAATCGATTTCTTTCCCGCTTCCGGCGACGCCTGGGGGGGCAGCGTAAAGGGATCCCGAAGCCCCCTGGCGCTATATACGTAGGGCTCCGGTGCTCCGATCTGTTCGTCGTCCGGATCGATGGATGCGATACCGGGCGCGGAAGCCGGTGTCCCCTGACCGGGAACCCCCTGGGCCAGAGCCGGCCCGTGGATCCAGAGTCCGCAGGTCACAAGCAGGAAGCCAATCCCTTTGATCCAGGCGCTGCGGCGGATTTTGTTCGCGTGGTTTTCGAACACGTCCTACCTCTACTTGCCCTTTTTCGCCGCGGCCGGATTGGCCGGGGGCGCTGGTGCCGGAGCGGCAAACGCCGTGGTGACAAAGTTCGCGCGCAGACGTGCTCCGTCTTTGCCGATCGGTTTAATCGACAGATCCTTGACGTTCACAATACGGTCCAATTGGCCCAAAAACTCGAAGAACACGCCGATCTGGTGGTACAGCCCTTCGATTTCGACATCAACCGGAAGTTCCTGGTACAGCCCGTTGGGGTGCTGGGCCGGGGATCCCGGCCGCCACAGCTTGAAATTCATCCCGGCCCGGGCACCCGCATCGGTCACCTGTTTGAGCAGGTTGTCCACCTCGTGGGTATCCGGCAGCTGCCGCTTCTGCTGTTCCAGCAAGCCCTGAAGGCGCTTGTTTTCCTGGATCAACTGGTCCAGCCGCTTAATCTTTGCCTGATATACCGTCAATTCACCGCTCAGTTGGGTAACTTCCGCCTTCAATTCAGATATCCTGGTGATCTGCGGGCGGATCAGGAAGTTGCCCGCCAGAAGCAGGGTCAACCCGATGGTCACGCCGGCGGCAATCTTCCGGTGTTGCGGGGTCAGATTCTTGAGTGCGTCGACGTTCATTTTCCGGCAGGCTCCGTCAGCCGGGCGGTCATGGTGAACTCGTAGGTCGAGATCCCGTCGCCGCTGGTTCGTTTGGACTCGGTCACCTGCACGTTGGAAAGCATCTCAACCTGCTTGAGGTCGCGGATCATTTCCACCACGTCGTTGTTGGACATTGCCAGCCCCTTGACGGTAACCATGCCGCCCTGATCGCTCAGTTCAGTCAGCCAGACCCGATTGGGCATGTGGTGCGCAATCTGGTCCAGAAACCGGACCGGGCGGGTCTGGTGGCGACGAAGCTGGCGAATCACCTCGATTTTTTCCTCGAACCGCTTCTTGTCCTCTTCAAAGTTCGCGATCTGGGCGCTCTCTTTTTTCAATCGGGCGATTTCGGCCGACATGGTATCGCGTTGACTGGTTAAGGAACTGACCCGGGTCCCCAGAATTCCCGCTACCACGAAGGCCACCACCAGCACCGCGCCCACCCCCATGCCGGTCAGGATCAGGAAGTTGCGCAGCTCGATGGTCTTTTTTGAGACCCGGCCTCGTTTCTGTGGGAGCAGGTTGATGTGGATCATCAGTCACCCACCTTGCGGGTTGCAAGACCTGCGGCCACGCCCAGGAAAGGTGCGTCCTGGCGCAGCACTTCGGGATCGATCCCGTTGGCGATGTGCAGGTTGGCAAAGGGGTTGAAGATTTCCACCGGGATTCCCAGCCGGTCGGAGACCTGCTCCACCAGCCCGTGGGCCTTGGCGCCTCCACCGGACAGATAGACCTTGTCCACCTGTTGGGACTGAACCGTGCTGCGGAAATAGTCGAAGGTGCGCCCCACTTCCGCCGCCACCTCGGCATTGGTGTCCTGCACCATGGCCAGCACCCGGTCCTCGTCGATGCCCTCGATGGCTTCGCCGCACTTGGCGCGCTCCGCCTCCAGGAAGCTGATGTTCAGCCCCTTTTGAATTTCTTCGGTGTAACGATTGCCGCCCATGGAGATGTCACGCGTAAAGGCGGACACCCCGTCCACCAGCACGTTAATGTTGATCACCGATGCACCGATGTTGACCAGCCCGACAATGGGTTCGCCCGCGCCGAAGTTGGCCGAGAAGATGTTCTCCAGGCCAAACGCGTCCACGTCCACCACCGCCACCTTGGCCCCGGCCTCCTCCACCATGCCGATCATTTCGCTGACCCGGTCTTTCTTGGCCGCCACCAGCAGCACCGGCATCTGCGCTTCCGGCCCGTCCATCGTGTTGTCGTCGCCACCGGTCTCCATGATGTGAAAATCCAGGTGCACGTCGCTGATCTCGAACGGAATGTACTGCTCCGCCTCGAAGGCGATGCTGCCTGCCAGTTCCTCCTCGTCCATGAGGGGCAGGTTGATTTTTTTGACGATCACCGAGTTGCCCGCTACCGAGATGGCCACCCGCTTGGAGTTGATCTTGGTTTCCTCAAAAAGGCTGCGGATGGTGTCGGCCACGTGGGAGGAGTCCATCACCGCGCCGTCCACGATCGCGTCCGGGTCCAGCTCCGCCAGTGCATAGTGCTCAAGGGTGTACTCGCCCCCCTTTTCCACCAGGTGCACCAGCTTGACGTTGCTGGAACCGATATCCAGGCCAACCAGCGGCTTGTTCTGTAATTGTTCGAAGAAGTCCTTGATCATGCCGTCACCGGGTTTTCACGCAAACGCAGATACACCCCCGCCTGGCGATCCGGGATGCGCCATGCCTCCGCCGGGGGCGAATTGTGCTGGGTATGGTTGATGCTGATGCCTTCCATGGCGTTTCGTGATCCTGCTTGGTTACTCTCGGTCAGATATCACTTCGAACTTTACGCCCCATCCGTGGGGCTCCTCTTTTGTTATCGCTCCGGCTCCATCTTCCATCGAGGGGCAAACGCATCCTCGGGACCGGTGGTTGCGGATAAATTATCCAAAATCCGTGCCACAATGAAGTCCACCAGATCCATGATGGTTTTCGGGTGCGTGTAAAATGCTGGCATTGCAGGCAATATCCGGACGCCCGGTACCGCCGCCAGGGTGGACAGATTGCTCAGGTGAATCCGGCTGAAGGGGGTTTCCCGAGGTACAAGAATGAGCGGGCGCCCCTCTTTCATGTGCACGTCGGCGGCGCGTGTCATCAGGGAATCGGCAAGGCCCGAAGCCAGGGCCGCGATCGCCTTCATGGAGCAGGGGGCCACCACCATGCCGTCGGTGGGCACGCTGCCGCTGGCGATGGCCGCGTACAGGTTGCGGGAATCGTGTACATGCAGGTCGGCCTCGCCACACAGGGAAACCAGCGCCTGGCGGGCGGCCTCCGGACCCTGACCCAGGTCGAGCCCGGTCTCGTCGCGCACGATTCCGCGCGCGGTATCCGAGATCACCACGTGCAGCGCATGCCCGCGCCGGGCGAGCGCCTCGATCAGGCGCGTGCCGTAAACGGCGCCGCTGGCGCCGCTGATGCCAACCACGTAGGTGGCCATGTTCCTCCCTGAATGGTCCGTCCAGAAGACGGGAGTTCGCTTCCCTGCGATCCATGCGCGTCGGACAGACTTGTCCGGTGCGGCGCTGATTATGCCGTGTCGGCAGCTCTTTCTCCACCCCCCTTTACGTCACGCAGCCGGATTTCCACCCGGTGTCCTGCTTTTTCCAACCGTTCAAGCAGCTCTCCGGCCATTACCACCGAGCGGTGCTTGCCTCCGGTGCAGCCCACGCCGATGGTCAGATAACTGCGCCCTTCCCGCTCGTATTCGGGAATCGTATAGGTCAGCAGGCTCTCGAGACGGGACAAAAGCGGTTCCGCGCGGGGGTCGTTCAACACATATTTTCGCACCTCCGGATTTTCTCCGGTGTGCTCTTTAAGGTCGGGAACAAAATGTGGATTGGATAGAAAACGGACGTCGAAAATTAAATCCGCCTCCAGCGGGATTCCGTATTTGAAACCAAACGCAACCAGTGAAATCGTCAAGCCCTTGACGGTCGTGTGTCGGCCATAATGACTCTGGATGTGCCCGCGCAGGTCATGCACGGAATACGCGGAGGTGTCGATCCGCCGGTCGGCGGTGTTGCGCAGGGGCGCCAGCAACTCCCGTTCGAGGGCGATGCCCTCCACAATGCCACCGTCGGGGGACAGGGGATGGGGACGGCGGGTTTCCGAGTACCGCCGGATCAGTACCGCGTCGTCCGCGTCCATGAACACGGTTTCCACCCGGTGCCCCATGTTGCGCAGGATGGCGATGGGTTCGGTGCCGGCATTCAGGAAGAAGCGCTCGCGCACGTCCACCACAAGGGCGATCTTGTCCACCCGGCTGCCCGGGCGGTCGAATTGCTCGGCGAACTGGGGAATCAGGGTGAGCGGCAGGTTATCGACACAAAAGTAGCCGACGTCCTCCAGATAGTTGAGGGCGTGGCTTTTCCCGGACCCGGAGGTGCCGGTCAGGATCACAAAGTGGATCGGCGTATGGGTCACTGCGTCGTCCCCTGTGCCGCCCGCCGCGGATGGCGGGCACGGCGCGCGTTGGGCACCCGCGTCAGCTGGCGGGTTCTTCCTCGGCGTGCAGCGCCTCCTCGGCAAGCGAAGTGCCCCCCTTGTGGTGGGACAGTTTGTCCTTGTAGCGGCGCAATTGCTGCTCGATCTTGGTCATGGCGCCGTCGATGGAGGCGTACATCTCATCGCCTTCTTCCCTGGCGGTGAGCTGGGAGCCTTTGACGTTCATGATGATTTCCACAATGTGGCGCAGCTTGTCCACTTCCAGAATCACGTGGGCACCAAAGGAACGGCTGACATATTTCTCGGCGCGCGACACCTTGCTGTTCACGTACTCCCGCAGGGCCGGGGTGATTTCCATCTGGCGGCCGGTGATCTCAACTTCCATCGGCGTTCGCTCCTTCAGCTAAGGTGTTGGTTTTATTTATGCTGCACCGGGAGCCCCGCGTCCAACACAGGTCGGGGCCGGGCCGATGCCGGAAAGGATATCTCAAAACGGCCGTTTACGGCGATTGGAGGGCGGGATGTTCAACTCGGTACGGTATTTGGCCACCGTGCGGCGCGCCACGGCCACGTTGCGACCGCGCATGATCTGGACGATCTCCTGATCCTTGAGCGGGTTTTGGGGGTCTTCATCGGCCACCAGCTTGCGGATCATCTCGCGCACCGAAACCGAGGAAACGTCTTCCCCGTAGCCGCCCACCCGCGACAGGCCGCTGTTGAAAAAGTATTTCAACTCCAGAATTCCGTGCGGGGTGTGCATGTATTTGTTGGTGGTCACCCGGCTGATGGTGGACTCGTGCATCTCGATGTCGTCCGCCACCTGTTTCAGGATCAGCGGTTTCAACTGGCTGACCCCGTGATCGAAGAAATCCCGCTGGAAGCGCACGATGCTCTCCGCCACCCGGACGATGGTGCGGTTGCGCTGATCGATGCTCTTGATCATCCACAGGGCGGAACGCAGCTTGCCATCCAGATACTCGCGGGCGTCGGTGGGTGCCTGCTCCCGGTTGGCCAGCATCTTCCGGTAATAGGGGCTGATGCGCAGCCGCGGCATGCCTTCTTCGTTGAGCAGCACCTTGTATTCGCCGTCCACCGGAACCACATAGACGTCCGGGGTAATCGCAAAATTCTGGGTGGAGGTGAACGGCCGTCCCGGCTTGGGTTCCAGCCCCTCGATCACCTTTGCGGCCTGGTGCACCTCTTCCGGCTTTACCTTGAGGGCCCGGGCGATCTGCGGATAGCGGCGCCGCTCCAGATCCTCCAGGTGATCGGCCACGACCCGCTCCACGGTGGTGTCATCCAGTTCCAGCTGGGAAATCTGGATCAACAGGCACTCCCGCAGGTTGCGGGCACCCACCCCGGCCGGGTCGAATTCCTGGATGATCCCCAGCACGTGCTCCACGTCGGCCTCGGGAACGCCGGTGGCGGCGGCAATTTCGGCCAGGTCTGAACGCAGGTAGCCGTCGTCGTCGATGTTGCCGATGATCTCCTCGCCGATGGCCATTTCCCGCTCCGCCAGCGGGCACATGCGCAACTGCCAGTTCAGGTGGTCGCCCAGAGTGGTGCTGCCGGCCAGGGTCTGTTCATAGGAGGGCAGTTCGTCGGGGGCGGCGGCCACGCCCCCCAGGTCCCGTCCGTCGCCCATGTCCTGGGCAAAATACTCTTCCCACTTGTAGCCCAGGTCCTCGGCCTCGTCGGAGGTCCGCTCATCCAGCGCCGGGGTTTCGTTGATCGGGTCGGGTACGTCGGAGAGCAGTTCTCCCTTTTCTTCCCGGTTGTCCGATTCCGGCTCGTCAACCCCTTCGGATTCCTCCATGGTGGGGTTTTCGAGCATCTCCTCCTCAATGGCCTGTTCCAGTTCCTGGCGCGACAACTGCAGCAGGCGGATGGCCATCTGCAACTGGGGCGTCATCACCAGTTTCTGGGTGAGGACGGGGCGGAGAGTGAGTTTCATTCCGGACACGGGTTCATTCAGACCTGTCTGCGGGTTTTCAAAACTGGTTAGTGACCAATCTATCGGCAAAAATCCCGCGTGGGTTAACTGCTTTCACGCAGAATCGGATGCCTAAAGGGCAAAACGCTCACCCAGATAGATGTTTCTGACGTTGGCGCTCTCCGCCACCTGACGGGGAGTGCCGGACTCCAGAATGGCCCCCTGGTAAATGATGTATGCGCGGTCCGTAATTTGCAAGGTCTCTCGTACGTTATGGTCGGTGATCAGGACGCCGAGGCCGCGCTCCTTGAGCCGTTCCACAATGCCCTGGATTTCGCTGACCGCAATGGGGTCGATGCCGGCGAACGGTTCATCCAGCAGCAGGTAGCGGGGGGATGTGGCCAGGGCGCGGGCGATTTCCGCCCGCCGCCGCTCTCCGCCGGACAGGGTGAAGGCGTGGGCGTCCTTCAGGTGACCGATGCTGAATTCCTCCAGCAGTTCCTCGCGCCGGTCGTGCCGTTCCCGGGGTGAAATGGGCATGTGTTCCAGCACCGCATCCAGGTTTTCACCCACGGTGAGCTTGCGAAAAATGGAATTTTCCTGGGGCAGGTAGCCGATCCCGCTGCGGGCGCGCCGGTGCATGGGCAGGCGGGTGATGTCCTGCCCGGACAGGGTGACCTGACCGCCGTCGGGGCGGACCAGACCGATGACCATGTAAAACGCAGTGGTCTTGCCGGCGCCGTTGGGGCCCAGCAGGCCGACCACCTCTCCGGGGGCAACCTTCAGCGACACGTCCTGGACCACGGTGCGGCCCGCGTATCGTTTTTTCAGGTTTTCCGCTTCCAGTGGCATATCAGGGGGACTCCGCCGGATCCGGGGCGGGTGGCGCGGTTTCCATGGTCTCGGTGGTTTCCGGCGCTTCGGTAAAGGTGAACGCGCCCCCCTGAACGGTGCTTTCCTGAGTGGCCAGATCTATGGTGATGACCTCGCCCACCACTTCCATACGGGGGTCGGTCAGTTTCGGTTCCCGGGTCAGCACCACGGTACCCGCTTTCGGGTCGTATTCGGCGCGGCCCGCGTTGGCGGTGCGCTCCCCGTAAGTGAACACCACGTTGCCCTCGGCCACCATATGACGGATCTCGCGCCGTTCGGACTCCAGGTCGGTGAGGTCGATCTCCAGCCGGTCCGACACCATCCGGTATCCTTCGCGGACCACCTGCACACCCCCGGAGAACACCAGCCGTCCCTCCCGGTTGGCGTAGGCCATGGTATCGGCGGTGACGGTAACCGGGCCGCCCCCGGTGGCCAGGGTGTGGGCGGAGCGGGACTCCTGGCCGATGGCGTGGGCCGGGTGGCCGGCCAGCAGCGCCAGCGCAATGCCCGCCAGCAGGGTTCGGGTCAGGGAGCCCATTGCACCTCCACGCCGTCGCTCAGGGTGACGGTTTGCGCGTCCACGTCGGCGGACAGGCTACGACCGGTGGCCACCAGGCCATCCTGACGGAGGGTGGTGGCTGCGGCGGAATGCACGGTGCGCTGTTCCGGGTCCCAGTCCAGGGAGACGGACTGCACCGACAGGCCACTGGTCAGCAGATCCATGCGCGCCGGGTTGGCGGCGGTGCCGTGAACGGTAACCTGGCCTCCGTCCATGGACACTTCGCCGCTGCGGGCGGACAGGCGCGCGGCTTCGACGCCGTGGTCAAAAAAGGTCACGTTCAGCCCTTCGGCGGTAATGCGGCGGTTTTCCTCCAGCAGGCGGGCGGTGCGTGCGGACAGTGCGACCAGCGGTCCCTCCGGTCCCACCTCTTCCATGCGGAATCCGCTCAGGGTAAGGTCGGCCTCCAGGCCCAGGTCGGAGGTCACCGGCATGCCGCCACCCACCCGCGCCACCTGTTCGGCCACCAGCCCGATCACCAGCACGGCGCCGAATGCGGCCAGCGCCAGAAGCGCGCGGCGGATGGCGTTGATGCGGCGCATGACGCGCTAGCCGCGGGCCGCAAGTGTGCCCAGCCAGCGGGCGATGATCTTCTCCGCCACCAGACTCAGTTCGTGGCAACGGGCGTCGGAATCGGTTTCCATGGGGGTACGGTCGATCTCCGGATGCGCTTCCAGTTCGTGCCGGTTCACCGCCACCCACTCCTTGATCATCGGGGCGTCGGTTTCCACATGGAATTGCAGCCCGTATACCCGCTGCCCCAGTCGAAAGGCCTGGTGGGGAAAACGGGGGGAACTGGCCAGGTGGACCGCCCCGCGCGGCAGGTCGAAGCCGTCAAAGTGCCACTGGAACACTGGCAGCGGATTCGGAAGTCCGGTAAACAGCGGGTCGTCGGCGCTTTCCAGACTGAGGTGCACCTGATCCCAGCCGATCTCTGGCGTCGCACCCCGGCTGATGCGCGCTCCGGCCGCACGGGCGATGAGTTGTGAGCCCAGGCAGATGCCCAGGGTGGGGAAGTCGGATCGCACGGCGGATTCGGCCAGCCGCAACTGGGCGGCCAGAACCGGATCGCTGTCGTTGGCGCTCATGGGGCCGCCCATGATGATCAGTCCGGAGAATCCCTCCAGGCTGTCGGGGATGCGGGCATCCTCCCGGTAACACGGGATCACCTGCTCGGAAACACCGTGACGGCGGAGCAGGGGATAGATGCTGCCCAACCCTTCGTGGGGCACCTGTTGCAGAACCAGAATTGTGTCACTCATGGCGCGTCCCTCATGGAGCGGTATCCCGCTTCCTTCATTTTATCCGAAAAACGATGCCAAAAGGGTCAGTGGCTCAACAGTTCGGCGGGGGAAATCCGGTACGCCTGACCGAACCCGGCCACCAGTTGAATCGCCTCCGGGCGGAAGGCAAACAGAAAAAAATCGCCCAACTGAAACATCATTTCCGATTCCGGAAAGCGTGCCACGTAGCGTGTCCGGGCGGCCTCGTATTCCGGGGTTCCCCGGGTGAGCGGGGTGGCGGTTCCGGTGAACGTGGCGCGCACCAGTGCCAGCGGGTTTTTGTCCGGCCCGTCGGCCTCGGCCAGCAGCAGGGAGGCGCGCGGCTCCTGCTCCAGATTGCGGGTGTGCAGGGCCATGCGGCTCAGGTGCAGCAGCAGTTCCCCGGAATCCTCCGCCGGGCAGAACGGTGCCAGCGAACTGTACGGCGCTCCGCCGCCGACGGTGGCCAGGGCCCCGACCCGGGTTTCGGCGAGCAGCCTCCTGAGCCGTTCCAACTGGCCTGCCGGTTCCATCAGGCGCTTTTGCGTGCCGGTTGGGCGCTCAGTCGGGTAGCGGTGGCGCGGGCCTGCCGGTCTGTCTCCAGTACCGTTTCCAGGGCATCCAGCGGACGGGCGGCGTGGGTGTTCATGGTTTCGGCCACCACCCGGGGAATATCGGTGAAGCCGATGCGCCCCGCAAGGAACGCCGCCACCGCCACCTCGCCCGCGGCGTTCAGGACCGCCGGGTGGGTGCCGCCGGTGGTCATGGCGTCGAAGGCCAGGGCCAGGCACGGAAACCGTTCCGTATCCGGCTTTTCAAAGGTCAACGATGCCAGTTCGGTAAAGTCCGGCACCGATACCGGGAGGGCCACCCGTTCCGGCCAGCTCATGGCGAAGGCGATGGGGGGGCGCATGTCCGGCGTGCCCATCTGGGCCATTACGCTGCCGTCCCGGTAGGCCACCATGGAGTGCACGATGCTTTGCGGGTGAACCACCACGCGCACCTGTTCCGGGGCCAGGTCGAACAGCCAGCGCGCCTCGATGACTTCCAGCCCCTTGTTCATCAGGGTGGCGGAGTCGACGGTGATCTTGGCCCCCATGTTCCAGTTGGGGTGATGGCTGGCCTGCTCCGGGGTGACGTGTTTCAGTTCCGCCGCCGACAGGGCACGGAACGGCCCGCCGGAGGCGGTGAGCACGATGTGGTCCAGGTCCTCCCGGCGACCGGCCATCAGGCATTGGAAAATGGCCGAGTGCTCACTGTCGATGGGCAGCAGGGTGACTCCGCGGGCCGCCACCTCGCTGGTGAGCAGGCCACCGGCCATGACCAGCGATTCCTTGTTGGCCAGGGCCAGATCGTGCCCGGCGCGTACCGCGGCAAAGGTAGGCAGCAGCCCGGCGCCGCCGACGATGGCCGAAATCACCAGATCGGTGGGGTGGGCCGCCACGGCCTCCAGCCCGCTGGTGCCCTCCAGAACCTCGGGGCCGTCGGTGCCCAGCCGCTCGCGCAGGCGGCGGGCCGCCTCCGGGTTGCCCATGGCCACCCGTTCCGGGCGGAATTTTTCCACCAGCCTGGCCATTGCCGCATCGCCGCTGCCCGCCGCCAGGGCGGCGATGCGGAAGCGGTCCGGATGGGCCGCCACCACGTCCAGCGCGCTGGCGCCGATGGAGCCGGTGGCTCCGAGGATGGTGATGCGTTTCGGGTTCTGGCTCATGGAGTGACCGGCGTGTTCCACACGGCGAAGGTCAGATAGTAATACAGGCCGGTGCCGGTGAACAGGAACGCATCCAGTTTGTCGAGCACGCCGCCGTGGGCGGGAATCAGGGTACTGGAATCCTTCACTCCGGCCTCGCGCTTGAACAGGGATTCCACCAGATCGCCGGTGAGGGCCAGCACGCCCAGCAACAGGCCGATCCACAAGGGGTCGAGCCGGTCCATGCCATGGATGAACAGACTGCCTCCGTATGCGGCGGCCACGCTGGCCAGAATCCCCCCGAGGGTGCCTTCCACGGTCTTGTTCGGGCTCACGGCGGTAAGTTTGCGGCGGCCGATGGTGCGCCCGGTGTAGTAAGCGGCGGCATCGCCACACCAGGTGATCAGCATCAGCAGAAACACCCATTTAAACCCCTGCTCCGCGCCGTGCAGCAGGGCCACGTGGGACAGCAGCACGGCCACATAGGTCAGCCCCAACACCAGCGTGCCGGAATCGCCCAGGGCGTTTTCGATGCGTCCGCTGGCCAGGCGCGCCAGCAGCACCAGAAGAACCGCCGGGGCCAGCACCTGCCAGCCGAGAGGGGCCGCGGTGATGACGCAAAACCCGCAGACGATCCCCACCCAGGCGGCGGGAGGGAGTTTTTCCGGGTAGCGGAAGCGGTACAACTCCCACACCCCGGCGGCGCCGATCAGCCCGATCAGGGCACCGAACCAGACCGTGGGCAGCAGGCTGACCGCGGCGGCCACCAGCGGCAGGCCGATGGCGGCGGTAATCAGACGGTCCTTGCCAAGCATCCTATGCCCTCTTCGCGTGGGGGGTGACCTGATCTCCGGTGAGGCCGTAACGGCGCTCCCGGGACTGGAAATCGAGCACCGCCCCGTACAGGTCGGCCTTGCGGAAATCCGGCCACAGGGCCGGGGTGAACCAGAACTCCGTATAGGCCATCTGCCACGGCAGGAAGTTGCTGATGCGCTGTTCGCCGCTGGTGCGGATCATCAGGTCCGGATCGGGCAGCCCCGCGGTATCCAGCCGCGCGGCCAGGTCGGCCTCGGTGATCCGGTCCGGGTCCAGCGTGCCGGCCTTGGCCTCGACGGCGAGCCGGCGCGCGGCTTCGAGAATTTCCTGACGGCCGCCATAGGCCAGGGACAGCACCAGGGTCATGCCGTCGTTGGTGGCCGTGCGCTGTTTCACGTCGTTCAGGGTGTCGCGGGCGGCGGCGGGCAGCTCCTCCACCCGGCCGATGGTGGCCAGGCGGATGTTGTTGTCCAGCATGGTGGACAGCTCTTTTTTCAGGAATTCATCCAGAAAGCGCATCAGGGCGCGCACTTCCAGACGGGGGCGGCGCCAGTTCTCCTGGGAAAAGGCGTACAGGGTGAGCACCTGGATGCCCAGTTCGCGGCAGGTGGTGACCGCCTCGCGCACGCTCTGCACCCCGGCCCGGTGCCCCTCGATGCGGCTCTTTCCGCGCTCCCGGGCCCAGCGGCCGTTGCCGTCCATGATGATCGCAATATGCTTCGGCAGCCGTTGGCGATCGATGGACGCGAGCAGGGTGTCGGCGTCCGGGCGGGAGGAGGAATCAGCTTGGGGCATGCCGGGGTTCAGGCTCTACAGGCAACACGCAAAAAGCCGGGCGGGGTGCCTGACGCACCCGGCTTCCGGCCACCGGGCCGTCCCCGCACGCGGTCGGGGAAGGACCCTGTTTTCAAACGAATGGGCGCAGTCTACGGGGCCGGTGCGGCGGGTGTCAAACCCGGCCGCACCGGCGCGATGCCCGGTTTACAGGCCGATGTTGACCCGCGCGCTGTAGGTATAGATGTCGCCCAGTGGGTAGCGGCTGTCCGCCTGCACGGTGATGTTCAGGATCGGCAGCACCGAAAACTTCATGCCCACGTGTACCCGGGTGATGTCCCGTTTCACATCGGCCAGAGTGACCAAGGGGGAGTTTTCCACCCCCTCCACCCGCAGCATGTCCACCCCGCCGTAAGGGGTGAGCATCAGAAAGCCCTTGCTGACGCCGACGCCGACGCCGTAGGTTTTCAAGTCCAGATCGTTCACTCCTTGCAGTTGTGAACCGTGGGCGGTGAGCGAGATGGCCGGGAACAGCATGTTGCCGCGCAGGATGGCCTTGCGGACCTCGGCACCGTACACCTTGATGTTGCTGCTGGGAACCTGGATGTAGCTGGCCCCCACGTCGATGCCGAACAGCAGCCCCTTGCGGGCCTGCAGGCGGGGAACGATCAGCGTGCTCGGCGTATTGAGCGTTTCCAGCGTTTTGCCCCAGATGGCCGTGTCGATGTTGACCGAGGTGGCCGAAATGCCCGCCTGGAAGCCAAGCAGTCCTTCCGGCTCGGCCGGAGCCAGCGAGGTGTAGGCGATCATATAGCCCGCTTCATCGACAAACGTGTCGAACTCGCCCTGGGTCAGGCTGTTAGCCAGCAGAATGTCGTATTTCGCCGCGTGGGCGGGCAGGGCGGTGACGGCCAGCAGCGCAAGCGCTGCCATCATGGTGCGCATCGTGGTGCGGAACATATAAAACTCCTTTTTCATTAATTACCGTCCCAGGCAGATGCCGATGGCCTCGGCGGTGAGAATCAGCCCCGAATCCAGGGGCACGTATTTGTAATCCGTGATGGCGTCGTGAATCGGCACACTGGTGATGGTCTGCCCTTTCAGGCATACCATTCGGCCGAACTCCCCCTTGGCCACCAGCCCCATGGCCTTGCCGCCGAAGCGGGTGGCCAGAATCCGGTCGTAGGCGCTGGGCGATCCGCCCCGTTGCAGGTGGCCGAGCACGGTGACGCGCACATCCATGCCGGTGCATTCGGCAATGTGTTCCCCCACCTTGTTGCCGATGCCTCCCAGGCGCGCCATGCCCTTGCCCTTGCCTCCGGCCTCGACGATGGTCACGTCGCCGTCCTTGGGCTTGGATCCCTCGGCCACCACCACGATGGAAAATCCGGCCCCCTTCTCCGCCCGGTGGCGCACCTTGTTGCACACGGTTTCGATGTCGAACGGGATTTCCGGCATCAAAATCACATCGGCGCCCCCGGCCAGGCCGGACTCCAGGGCGATCCATCCGGTGTAGCGGCCCATGACCTCCATCACGATCACCCGGTGATGACTGGCGGCGGTGGTGTGCAGCTTGTCCAGGGCGTCGGTGGCGGTGGTGACCGCGGTATTGAAGCCGAAGGTCACGTCGGTGGCCTGCAGGTCGTTGTCGATGGTCTTGGGCACTCCCACCACCGGCAGACCCTTGTCGTACAGGCGGGCGGCGATGCGGTTGGTGCCGTCGCCACCGATGGCGATCAGCCCTTCCAGACCCAGTTCCTTGAAGCGCTCCAGCAGCCGGTCGGAAACGTCGTGCACGACGGTTTTTCCGTCCACCTCTTCCGAGTATTCAAACGGGTTGGCCCGATTGGAACTGTGCAGGATGGTGCCCCCCTGGGGCAGGATGCCGCGAATTTTGTAGGTGTCCATCTCCCGCGTCTTGCCCGGGAGGATCAACCCCTGAAAGCTGTCTTCGATGCCGATGACCTGCCAGCCGTATTTGGCTTCGGCGCTTTTGACAATCCCGCGGATCACCGCGTTGAGGCCGGGGCAGTCGCCCCCACCGGTAAGAACTCCGACCTTTGGCATTTCCCTCTCCGTGCCGCGCCGAGCAGGGTTTCGTACCGACGAACCCGCCGTGCGGCTGCTCCGGCCTATAGTGTAGCAGGTGCGGCGGGATGAAAAAGGGGTGGGTGTGTCCAGGACGGGAATGTGCCTGCGTTTTATAAATCTGCTAACGTGACCGGCCGTGTCCCTTTCCGCCACCATGCGCCGATATCCGGTGGTCTCCGTGACCTGCGCGGCGCTGCTTGGCCTGTTGGCGGCCGAGTTGTACGCCCTGCTCCCGGTTTCCACCTCGGTGCTGTTGGGGGCGCTGGGCCTGATCGGCCTGTCGTGGGGACGCTTCGGCCATATGCTGTACGCGGTGGTGCTGGCCGCCACCCTGTATGGGCAGTTCTGGCACTGGAATATTCCAACCGATGATGTCAGTCATTTTGCCGGCCGGCAGGTGACCCTCATCGGCACTGTGGCGGCATTGCCGGAGGCGCAGGGGAGGCGGGTGCGCCTGCTGGTGACGGCCCGGTCGGTGGATGCCGGGGCCGGTGCCCGCCCGGTGCGGGGGGTGGTGCAGATCAACTATTACCCCCGTGAGGACAGCCCCCGCCTGCATTGGGGGGATTCCTTTTCCGCGCAGGTCACCCTCAAGCCGGTGGGATCCCTCAACAATCCGGGTGGATACGATTATGCCGCCTACCAGCAGCGCCAGGGGGTGCGGGTGCGGGCCACCGCCGGGGCGCGGGCCGGGGTGACGGTGCTGGAGCGGGCCGCGCCGGGGGTGCGGAAGGCCATTCACGGCTGGCGGGCAGCCATGCGATTCACCATCGAGCAGGCGCTGCCACCCGACCCGGCGGCCCTGCTCACGGCGCTGGCCATCGGCGAAACCGCCCACCTGTCCCAGGATCTGCGGCAGCGCTTTCAGGCCGCCGGAGTGGCCCACGTGCTGGCCATCTCCGGCACCCACTTGGGGCTGGTGGCGGGGTTTGTCTTTCTGCTGGTTCGATGGGGGGTAAGCCGCCTGCCATACCGGGTGCTGCGTCCCCTCACCCAGCACCTCACCCCGCGCCAGATCGCCGGGGTGGCGGCGCTGCTGGCGGTTACCGGCTATGCCCTGTTGTCCGGCGGGCGCACCCCCACGGTGCGGGCGCTGATCATGGTGTGGATGGTGATGTTCGCCCTGCTGTCCCGGCGCGACGCCCACGCGGTCACCTCCCTGTCGGTGGCGGCGCTGATCGTTCTGGCGCTGGACCCGCGCGCGTTGGGAATGGCCTCGTTCCAGCTTTCCTTTGTGGCCGTTCTGGCCATTCTGCTGGCCCTGCCGGAGCCGCCCGGGCGGGACCCGGACGATCCGCCGGAGACGGCGCGTGAACGGCTTCTGCGCCGGGTTGGTGGGCTGGCGCGGGTGACCCTGGCCGCCGGGTTGGCCACCGCGCCGCTGGTGGCGTGGCATTTCGGGCAGGTGAGTTGGCCCGGTTTTTTCGCCAACCTGCTGCTGGTGCCGCTCCTTGGGGCGGTGGTGCTGCCGGTGGCGCTGGTGGCGGCGGTGCTGGCTCCGGCGCTGGGATCCCTGCCGCTGGCCGGGGTGGTGGGGATGCTGCTGAACGGGTTTTTATCGCTGGTGTCCCTGTTTGCCGCCCTGTCGGGTGCGCTCGCGCTGGTGGCGCCGCCTCCGCTGGCGCTGGTGTTTTTCACCTATGGGGCGGCCTTTCTGGCGTGGCGCGGGCGGGCGTTGCTGCTGCCCCGGGCCGCGGTGCAGGGGGCGCTGCTGTTCGTGTTCGCCTGGTTTTTCACCCTGCATCCCCCGGCCCCCAGGGGGCTGTTGCGGGTGGCCTTTATGGACGTATCCCAGGGGGATTCCACCGTGCTCATCGGCCCCGGCGGCGATGCGCTGGTGGTGGACGGGGGGCCGCGCTTCGGGCGTTTCGATACCGGCCGTCTGGCGGTCGCCCCCTATCTGACCGGGCTGGGTATCCACGAACTGCGGGTGCTGGCCACCCACCCGCAGTTGGATCACGAAGGGGGGCTGACCTGGCTGGTGGAACGGTTCCACCCTCCAGCCGTGTACACCAACGGTGAACGGCGCTCCGGAGCGGTGTCCCACCAGCGCTTTGTGGATGCGGCCGTTGCCGGTGGCACCCCGCCGGTCGCGCTGGCTGCGGGGGACCGGCCGGAACTGCTGCGCGGAGTGGGGATCGAGGTGCTGCACCCGCCGCGCGGGGCCGAAGGCGGCGGGCTGGAGAGCAACGACCGTTCCGTGGTGTTGCGGGTGACCTACGGCGGGCACTCGTTTTTGCTTGCCGGCGATGTGGAGGCCCCGGCGGAACGGATGCTGGCCGAATCCGCCATGCCCGCGTCCACGGTGCTCAAGGTGCCGCACCACGGCGCGGCCACCTCCAGTATCGCTCAATGGCTGGATCGGGTGCAACCCCGTGTGGCGGTGGTCAGCGTGGGGGAGGACAATCGCTACGGCCACCCGCATCCGGAAGTGCTGGCCCGCTATGCGGCACGGGGCATTGTCCTGTACCGGACCGACCGGGACGGGGCGGTGCTGTTTGAATCCGACGGCGTCCACCTGCGCACCGTCACGCGGCGGGAACTGGCCCTGGAACCGGCCGGGCCGGGAGGCGCCCCCGGGGCCGAGCGCCGTAACCTGCTGCGCCTGATTGCGCCGGGCTCCCTGTGGCGTTCGCCGGAGTCGATGCCTCCGGAGGCGGGCGTGCTACAATAACGCGGTTTTTTTCGTGCCCACGGCGCTCGCCAGCGGGCTGCCACGATACCGCGACCACCACAAGTGACTGAACCGACCAAACCAAAGCGCCCCCCATTGGCGGACCGTGTCCGCACGGCCCTGTTGCGCGCCGCGCTGTGGGGCCTGCGCTATATCCCGTGGCGGGTGCGGTGGGGCTTTTCCCGGCTGGTGGGCGGGGTCATTGCCCGTCGTCATGCCAGGCGCCGTCAGGCCGCCCAGATCAACCTGGAACTGGCTTTCGGCGATACGTTGAGCACCCGTGAAAAGGAGCGCATCGCCACCCTGAGCTTTCAGAATTTCCTGGGCTGTGTGCTCGACCTGCTGGCCGTCATTCCGCGTCTGACGGCGGACAACTGGCACCGTTACGTGAAGGTGTCGGAGAACGATCTGGCCATCGCCCGCGAGGCGGTGGCGGAGGGCAAGGGGGTGTTGTTCATCTTTGCCCACTACGGCAACTGGGAACTGATGGGGGCGGCGATGGCCTTCATGGGCCTGTCGCAGGTCAACGGAGTGGCCAAGCGTCAGTCGTCGTGGGCCAATCCGGTACTTGAGGAACTGCGCACCCGAAACGGAAACGGCGTCATCTACAAGGAAGGCGCCGCACGCAAGACCTTGTATGCGCTGAAGAAGGGCGAGATGGTCGGGTTTGCCATCGACCAGAACTATTCCCAGGGTATTTTCGTGCCGTTTTTTGGGCTGGAGGCCGCCACCGCAGACGCGATGGCCGGACTGGCGCGGGCCAGCGGCGCGCCGATTCTGCCGTTCAGTTGCCTTCCGAACGGAGACGGGACCTACACCGGTCGCTTTTTTCCGGTCATCCATGCCCGCCACACGGACGACAAGGAGGCGGATATCATGGGCACCACCCGTGATTGCCTGGCGGTTCTGGAAGACATGATCCGCGAGCGTCCTGAATACTGGCTGTGGAGCCACAAACGGTGGAAGACGCGCCCGCCCCATGAGCAACCGGCGCGCAAACTATACGAACCCGCCGCACTGCGGCGCTAAGACTTCGAAGAGGCAGCATGACCCCGACTGTGTTTTGGAAAGACGGCAACGTTGAAATGCTGGACCAGAGCCGCCTGCCCACGGAGGTTACCTATGTGACCTGCCGGGATGCGGAAACCGTGGCCCGCGGCATCAAGGATTTGTGGGTGCGCGGCGCTCCGGCCATCGGCGTGTCCGCCGCCATGGGCATGGCCCTGGGCGCCCGGCCGCTGGCGGAGGACGACTCCTTTTTCGACGCCCTGGCCGACGTGGGCGACATGCTCATCTCGCAGCGCCCCACGGCGGTCAATCTGGAGTGGGCGGTCCGCCGCATGCTGGCCTTTGCCCGCTCCAACAACGACCAGCCGGTGGCGCGCATCAAGGAGATGCTGGTGGAACAGTCCCAGCGCATGCTGGACGAAGACATCGAAACCTGCCGTGCCATCGGCAAGGCCGGCGCCCACCTGATGCCCGCCGACGGCGGAGTGCTCACGCACTGCAATGCTGGCGCCCTGGCCACCGGCGGCTACGGCACCGCCCTGGGAGTGATTCGCGGCGCGGTGGAGGCGGGCCGCAAGGTGCGCGTGTTTGCCGACGAAACCCGCCCGGTGCTCCAGGGGGCGCGCCTCACCTGCTGGGAATTGATGGAGGACAACATCGACGTCACCCTGATCTGCGACAACATGGCCGCCCACACCATGGGGTTGGGCAAGATCCAGGCGGTGGTGGTGGGGGCCGACCGCATCGCCAGAAACGGCGATGCGGCCAACAAGATCGGCACCTACGGGGTGGCCATTCTGGCCCGGGAGCACAACATCCCGTTCTATGTGGCGGCGCCCCTGTCCACGGTGGATTTTGCCATGGAGAGTGGCGACGAGATCCCCATCGAGGAGCGCGACGGCGAGGAGATCACCCGGGTGTTCGGGCAGACGCAGATCGCCCCGGAGGGGGTGAAGGTGTTCAACCCGGCCTTCGATGTGACCCCGGCCCGGTACATTGCCGCCATCATCACCGAGCGGGGCGCGGTGCGGCCGCAGGACCTGCACCTGCTGGCCGATCCCAACACCGACCCCACCCCTTTGCTGGTTCGGTAGCCGGTTGCGCGTCACCGAGGCGGAATTCATTACCGGAGCCGTCTCCCCTGCGGGCTACCCACCGGACGACCTGCCGGAGGTGGCGTTTGCCGGGCGGTCCAACGTGGGCAAGTCCACCCTGATCAACGCGTTGCTGAACCGTCACAAGCTGTGCCGCACCAGCAGCACGCCGGGCAAGACGCAGGAGATCAACTTCTACCGCATCAACGGCCGCTTCAATCTGGTGGACCTGCCCGGGTATGGCTACGCACGGGTGCCCCTGGCGGAAAAACGCAAATGGGGGGAGCGAATCGAGACGTACCTGTCCGTGCGTCCGTCCCTGAAGCTGGTGGTGATTCTGGTGGACATCCGCCACGAGCCGTCGGTTCTGGACCGGCAGATGGTGGAATGGACCCGTCACCTGGGGCGGGACTATCGCATCGTGGCCACCAAGGCCGACAAGCTGAGCCGCAGCAAGGCGTTTCAGCAGGTGGCCCTGTTCCGCCGTGAGCTGGGGGGGGATCCGGTGGGGGTCTCGGCCCACAAGAAGGACGGCCTGGATGTGCTGTGGAAGGTGCTGAGGGAGGTGTTGTGACCCTCGACCGGTACCTGTTCAAGGAGGTCGGGGGGCCGTTCCTGCTTGGTCTGGGGGCGCTCACCTCGATTTTTCTGATCAACCAGATGGTGCGCCTGTCGGACCTGTTCGTGGGGCGCGGTCTGACCCTGCTGGCGCTGGGCAAGCTGCTGGCGGTGCTGTTGCCGCCGTTCTTGCTGGTGACCCTGCCCGCCGCGCTGCTGCTGGCGGGAATTGTCGCCTTTGCGAGGATGTCCGCCGACAGCGAACTGGTGGCGCTGAAGGCCGCCGGTTTCTCCTTCGGTCGCCTGCTGTTTCCGGTGGTCCTGTTCGCGGTGCTGGTCAGCACCGCCGCCCTGGTGGTGGGGATCACCACCGAACCCTGGGGCAAGGGAAAGCTCAAACAGGTTGCCCTGGAGACGGTCAAGAGCCATACCGGGGTGGTGATTACACCGGGGATTTTCAACAACCTGTTCGGCGACGTGCTGATCTACGCGGAACGGGCCGATTCCGAAGGCAAACTGGGCGGCATCTTCATCACCGACGGGCGCGACCCGGAACATCCGCTGCTGGTCACCTCCGCCAGCGGCGAGTTGACCCGCAGCGCCGACGGGGAGCATGTGGGCTTTCGCCTGCACGGGGGGGAGATCCACCGGGTGGGCGACACGGTGCAGCGGGTGCGCTTTGCCACCTATGACATCCGCCTGCACATCGAGGGGGGTGGGGGGGGGGTGTTCTCCGGCATCAACC
>JAOUMB010000082.1 GCA_029881725.1 Nitrospirota bacterium | reverse complement strand
TCCAGGAAGCATCGAGGAGGGGGAGTCGAAGAGCGTCTTCTACCGGCCGGAAAAGCACGACGTGCTGGTGTACAACCCGGCCTTGGGCGAGTTGCGTATGAACGCCGGATCCAAAGGGGAAAAGGAGCTGTACAGGGCGATGTTCGGCCTGCACCTGTTCGGCAGCGAGAACTTCTTTCCAAAGGAGAGCAAATACACGTTAGAGCCTCTGCGCACGGATGGAGAGGCGTCTTTGGTCTGTTCCGATATTGAGGGGATGGAATGGGCCCGGCTTAAGGAGGTCCGGTTCTTCTGGGGTGGGCACCAAAATGAGGTGGAGATCCGTAAGGCTGACGACGTGTTCGCCGCGCTTTCCGTACGGGAAAAGTCCCTGCCAGAGAAGGCCCGGCTCATCCGGGCCAGCTTCCAGGTGAAGTTCACCGATTCTAAAACGCCACGAACCGTCACCATCCGCCCATCGAACATCGCCGACTATACCCGTGACGGTGATAGCGCGGTCGTAGAGGAATGGCTCACCAAACGCGGCTTCATCCGCGCCGCCAACCAGGAAGGACATGAGGAAAACTCAGCGGCTGTGGCAGGCGCTTGAGCGCGTGCCCGGGCTGACCGCCGTGTCGGCCGAGTGGCGGGAACACTTGGGGGATGAGTGGGATGTGGCCCAGTCCCTCCTTCGTCCCCGGCAGGATCTGGCAACTTCCGTCCCGTGTCCGTCAGTCCCAAAGTGCGAATGCGCTCACACTGTTGTCACCCACGCCCCGAACGACATCGTGGCCGTGTGCCGGTGCCAGCCGGAACGCTGTGACCGAAGACAACTTGAACGTGCGGACATCGTGGTCTGGGAGGTGGACCGGAGAAAACTGGGGGCCGGGGTAGCCGCGGCCCTCGGGTCTGGTCCCGAATGGCAGTTAGCAGATGGACTCCCTATGACGTGGCGGATTGGGACCTACGTTCCGTCAGCCGGTTTCCGCTTCCCCATCTATCTGACTATCCAGTCAGAGGACCACGACTTCCAACGGACTGTCGAGGGGCTGGTTACCCGGAACGACGGGCCATTCATCCTGGCGGCGCCAACCCATGATCTGTTGAACTCGGTGGGCGGGGCGGTGTTGGAACGTGGGGGTGTCTCGTTCGTAGCGTTGTCGGAGCTTCTGGCCCTCGGCAAAGATGGAAGTCCAGTAGCAGCCGAGTCGGCCGCCCCGCTGCTGGATCGACTTCGGGCCGCGTTGGTCGGCGAACCGGCTACGCCCGAAGGCGCCGAACTGCCTCACTGCCGAGTGGTCACCCTCAAGGGGACGCACACCATGGACTCGGATGAGTACAAGGAATTGGTGGCCCGGGCCTCGGAATACGATCTGTTTATTGACGGCATCAGCCGAAACGCCCTGCGCCGTTATGATGGCGAAGCGATGGCCCCCGAGATGCTGACGCCCGGCGAATTCGCCATGATCGCGGAGTACATCGAGTCCCGAAAAATCATGCGTCCAACTGGCACCAAAGTGGGCACCGGAAAAACCGCCGATACCGCGCGAAAGCTTTTCGACAGGGGGCGCCGAAAGGTGGATATAAGTCTTCAGCGCTACGTTTGGCTTTACTTCCGCACCCACAAGGCAACCGAACCGGATGCTACGGCATTCGAGTTCTCTCCACCGGAAGGTACCTCCTGGTGCCTGATCCTCCCGGCCCAGACGTAGCCGGGCCCCATTCCCTCGATCCTCCTTCCCTTCTCCCTCCATCCTCCCTCGCCAAACAGCACCTTAGGGGCTGACAGCGCCGGCGAGGCCGTCACCCCCTAACGAAGTCACCTGGGTAACCGGGTGGCGCCCTCTGGGAGAGTTCCTCGCCGGACCTGCTCTCCCAGGGGGTTTTTTATTTGCGCCCATGGCGCGGAAAGGAGGTCCGGTGAAACACACTTGGCGTTGCTCGGGCTGCGACAAGCTGCTCGGGGTCTTGAACGGCGAACGCATCCACATCCGGTTCAGTCGCGGTCACGAATATCTGGTCGGCTTCCCGGCCACCGGCGTCTGCCGGGGGTGCGGGGAGCTCAACGAGATCGCTGGCGTGCCCCGGAATCTCCCTTAACCAACACACAACAACACCTCTGAGGCGCACGACGCCCTGACTTGGCCAGCCCGAGGCGCCCGACGCCCGGCCGGAAAGGTCGGACGTCATGGCGTATGCCTCGAGGGATCGTGATCGTGAACAACTTGCACAGGAGATTCAGGAGCCAGGCTATCAGGCCCTGCTCCAGCGGCTGCAAGCGGATGAGCCATTCCTGCGCCGCTTTGGTGGCTGGGCCGAGGTCCTGGCCTACATGCGCGAAGGGACATCTCGGGATCCCCGCAAGGACGACATCCTCCGCCCCATCTTCCGCGCCCACCGCGAGGGCGGAGACGCCCGGTGGCGAACCGTGCTGCTGGCCATCTTCTGGCCGGGGCTGTCGTCTATCCACCGACAGAAGCGGACGTGGGATCCGGACCCCGAGGAGCTCTGGCAGAACGTCCTCTGGACTTTCCTGCGGGTCGTTTGCCGTATCGACACGGACCGGCGCCCCGCTCGTCTGGCTCAGAAAGTCTTCTACGACACCTTCCACAACCTGCACGAGGAGTACCGGCGCACCTGGGACCGGACCAATCCGGAGCGCCCATGGGACGACGAAATCCACGCACTGGCCGTGGGGCACGGCATCGACTTCGACCGCATCGCCCTCGAGGAACTCCGGGCGGCCGAGTTGAAGACCCTCCGTGCGTATTTCAGGGCCGGAGACATCAGCGAAACCGACTACCTCCTGCTGGTCGGCATGCGCGTCTACGGGGAGTCGGTGGCCGATTACGCCCGCCGGGCCCGCGTGGGCTACGAGGCCGCCAAGAAGCGGCGGCAACGGGCGGAAACCACGTTGCGCCGGCTCGGCGGCGAGGCCATGTCCCCGGATTCCGCGCAGTCCCCCCCTTTGGGTTTGTGACGACCTTTTCCACGCAAGGAGACCCCGATGCTCAGCACGACCGAAGCCAGAACCCTCGTCAACGACCTGTTCGAACAGCAGGCCCTGGTGGTTGGTGGCCTGCTGGCCACACACGCACTGGACGACGACTTTGTCTGGCGCCTGATGCGGAGCCTCGATGCCATCCGCACCCGGACGCTCCGGCGCCTCGGCGACGGCCCGGAGGCTGGCGGCCCGGAGGCTGGCGGCCCGGATTCGCCGGAAGAGCTGACGGTGCATCGCCATCCGGCCGTGGAGGAGTTTCTGAGCAAGCTCCGGAGGGACCGCCCGTGAGTGCTGGCCTCGGAGCCCACCGCACCCGCGGCCCACCAACCACGGCGATGCGGGCCGGCAGTCCCTATCCCAATCGAATAAAGGAATGAAATCCGTGACACAGACCATCGAATCTCCGACGCGCCCGGCACCTGCGGGGGCGTTACCCATCATCGGCGCTGATCAGCGCCTCGCCGAACGGCGCGGTGTGAAGGGCGTCATGATCGGCAAGTCCGGTATCGGCAAGACGTCCCAGTTGTGGACCTTGCCGCCGGAATCGACCCTGTTCTTCGACCTGGAGGCCGGAGACCTGGCCGTGGACGGCTGGCAGGGTGACACCATCCGCCCTCGCACCTGGCCCGAGTGCCGTGACTTCGCCGTCTTCATCGGTGGACCGAACCCGGCCCTGCGGGACGATCAACCCTACAGCCAAGCCCACTACGAGGACGTTTGTAAGCGTTTCGGCGATCCGTCCGTGCTCGAAAAGTACGAGACCGTGTTCGTTGACTCCATCACCGTGGCCGGCCGCCTGTGCTTCCAGTGGTGCACGGGCCAGCCCCAGGCCCACTCGGATAAGACCGGCAAGCCGGACATGCGTGGCGCCTACGGGCTCATGGGGCAGGAAATGATCGGCTGGCTCACCCACTTGCAGCATACCCGCAACAAGAACATCTGGTTCGTGGGCATCCTCGACGAAAAGTTGGACGACTTCAACCGCCGCGTGTTCAGCCTCCAGGTTGAGGGCTCGAAAACGGGCCTGGAGCTTCCGGGAATCGTCGACGAGGTCATCACCCTGGCCGAGCTCAAGGACGATGACGGTGCCATCTACCGGTCCTTCGTCTGTCGGACCCTCAACCCGTGGGGGTATCCCGCCAAGGACCGTAGCGGTCGCCTCGACCTGGTCGAGGAGCCGAACCTCAAGAAGCTCATGGACAAGATCACCGGCCCCGGCCGGCCCGCCCCGGAGCGCCTCGACTTCTCCCGCCCCACCACCACTGACACCTCCAACGAGTAAGGAGATCCAACGATGAATACCTGGACCGATTTCAACGACGCCGGCGAGCAGCAGTCTTTCGACCCGATCCCGAAGGGCACCCTCGCCAAGGTACGCATGACCATCCGTCCCGGCGGGCACGATGACCCGAACCAGGGCTGGACCGGCGGCTACGCCACCCGCAAGGCCGAGACCGGCACCGTCTACCTGAACGCCGAGTTCGTGGTGACGGAGGGCCCCTACGCCCGGCGCAAGCTGTGGTCCCTGATCGGCCTGCACAGCCCCAAGGGCCCGGAGTGGGGCAACATGGGCCGCGCCTTCATCAAGGGCATCCTGAACTCCGCCCGCGGCGTCCACCCGGGGGATGAAAGCCCCCAGGCTCAGAACGCCCGCCGCATCCAGGGCCTCGCCGAACTCGACGGCATCGAGTTCCTGGCCCGGATCGATGTCGAGAAGGACGGCAACGGCGACGACAAGAACGTCGTCAAGCAGGCGGTCACGCCCGACCACAAGGAGTACGCGGCACTGATGGGGGCGGTGCAGGCCGCGCCTCCGGCGGCCGCGCCCGTGGGGCGTCCGAGTTGGGCGCAGTAGGGCCATGATCCTCCGGCCCAGACAGAAGGAGTTGGTGGAGCGCTCCATCGGGGCGCTCCACCAGCACGGCAATACCCTGGCGGTGGCGCCGACAGGATGCCACGTGCCCGGAACGCCCATTCTCCTTTACGACGGCACCATCAGGCCGGTTGAGGAGATCCAGGTCGGCGACCTCCTGGTTGGACCGGACAGTCGTCCCCGGCGGGTGGTGGCGCTTCACACGGGTGAGGACGACCTGTACGAGATCCGCCCGATCAAGGGTGATGCGTTCGTGGTCAACGCCGGCCACGTCCTTTCCCTGGTGAAAACCAACGAAGGCAGCAAGGGATCTCATGGGTACGGCAAGCCCGAGGGACAGGTGGTCAACTTGACCGTGACGGACTACCTCCAGCGGAGCGCGTACTTCAAACACCTCTACAAGCTGTACCGAAGTCCGGCGGATTTCGGGCCTCAAGCCGATACGGTACTCGACCCCTATTTCTTGGGTGTTCTCCTGGGTGACGGCAGCCTCAAGTATGGAACGCCGTCTGTTACGACAGCGGACTTTGAGGTGGCCGAGTACTGCCAGCGGATGGCCGACGAGCTGGGGCTTTCACTGCGGATTGATCAGCTTTGGGGTAATGAAGCCAATACCTACCGTTTCACAGGACAAGCTGCGGTTCGTAACCCGTTGAAAGCAATGTTGCGTGAGATGGGTGTCTACGGGTGTGGGGCCGCCGAAAAATTCGTTCCCCACCAATACAAGGCCGGAACCAGGGAAACCCGGGCGGCCTGTCTGGCGGGGTTGATCGACACGGACGGTTACCTGGCCCGGAACTGCATCGAGTTCTCGACCGCATCCAGGCAGATGGCCGAGGACGTCGCCTTCATGGCCCGAAGTCTTGGGTTCCTGGCGCTGCCGAAGCCGAAGGTGGTGAATGGCACAACCTACTACCGGTTCCATATCGGGGGCGATTTTTCGGTCCTTCCTCTCAGGCTGGCCCGTCGCATCCCTGGTCCGCGTCGGCAGAAGAAAAGCCCCCTTCGCACCGGGTTCACTGTCCACGCGGCTGGCCACGGGCGATATCACGGTTTCACCGTCGATGGAGACCATCTCTACCTGATGGGCGATTTCACCGTCACCCACAACAGTGGCAAGACCATCATGCTCTCGTCGGTTGCCGGGAAATTCCTCCAGGAACCCGGCGCCAAGGCCTGCATCCTCGCCCACCGGGACGAACTAACGGCCCAGAACCGCCAGAAATTCTCGCGGGTGAATCCGGACCTTTCGACCTCGGTGTTCGACGCCAGGGAGAAGTCCTGGAACGGCCAGGCCACCTTTGCCATGGTGCAGACCCTTTCCCGGCAGGGCCACCTTAACCGGATGCCGGACATCGACCTGCTGGTGATCGACGAGGCCCACCACGTGGCCGCCGACAGCTACCGGCGGGTGATCGATCGGGTGCGGGACCGGAACCCGGACGCGATGGTCTACGGCGTCACCGCCACCCCCCAGCGGGGCGACGGCAAGGCGCTGCGCGAGGTGTTCTCCAATGTCGCCGACCAAATCACCCTCGGCGAACTCATCGCCGCTGGCCACCTGGTACGGCCCCGCACCTTTGTCATTGATGTGGGCGCACAGGAGCAACTCCAGCACGTGCGGCGCCGGGCCGCCGACTTCGACATGGACGAGGTGGCGGCGGTCATGAACCGGCGTCCCATCAACAACGCGGTGGTCCGCCACTGGCAAGAGCACGCCGAGGATCGCAAGACCATCGTGTTCTGCTCCACCGTGGCCCACGCAGCGGCGGTGTGCGACACGTTCCTCAAGGCCGGGGTTGAGGCCGTTCTGATCCACGGGGAACTGTCCGAGAGCGAACGCCGGGAGCGGCTCGCCGCCTATGAGCAGGGCGACGCCCGGGTGGTGGTGAACGTGGCCGTCCTCACCGAGGGCTACGACTACACCCCTACCGCCTGCATCGTCCTGCTGCGCCCCAGTTCCTACAAGAGCACCCTGATCCAGATGATCGGCCGCGGCCTGCGCACCGTGGACCCGAACGAGCACCCGGGGGTGGTGAAGACCGATTGCGTGGTCCTCGACTTTGGCACCGCCACCCTGATGCACGGCTCCCTTGAGCAGGACGTGGACCTGGGCGGAAGATTGGCGGGAACCTCCGAAGGCGATGTGGCGGAGGCCCCCGTGAAGGTCTGCCCCGAGTGCGAGGCCGGCGTACCCATCGCCTGCCGGGAGTGTCCGCTGTGCGGGTACGACTTTGGCGAGGCACCGAGCGCCGGCGGCCTGGCCGATTTCGTGATGACCGAGATCGACCTGTTGTCCCGCTCCAACTTCCGCTGGGTGGACCTGTTTGGGCGCGACGACGCTCTCATGGCCGCGGGATTCTCGGCCTGGGCCGGGGTGTTCTTCCTGGACGGCCGCTGGTACGCGGTGGGCAACGGCAAGCCGCCCCGTCTGCTGGCCGTGGGCGAGCGCATGGTGTGCCTGGCCGCGGCGGACGACTGGCTCAACGAC
>JAOUMB010000005.1 GCA_029881725.1 Nitrospirota bacterium | reverse complement strand
TGCCGCCGAATGGTTTCGACGTGGTCTCCTGCTCATGTCTCGCTCCTTCTTGAGGGGGCATCATCATGCCCCAACTGAGCAGGAAATCCACTTATCCCAGTTGTTCAGATTTCCGGGGCCACCTCTCGGTCTCCGCAGGGGCTTCCGGCAACCGGTAACTAGGAGACTTCCACCCCGTGACACACGGGGCTCCCCTGGCAGTAACAGACACACACAACCGGGAACGGTTGATGGAGAGGTATCGGCAACAGAGCGACAGGAGCTGCATGGGCCGTCCAACTGTCCGCATGTCATCCGCCATACGCACGCATTTTTTGATTTAATTTTAATGGGTTATCAAACCCGGTCGGATTATCCGAAAAGCTTTAAAGGGCATTTCCGACGCTCCGACAGTGCGGGTGGCGCAGTTTCATACCGCCCGTGGCAACGGAATCGCCTCCGGCAAACGGCGCGCCGACTCGCGCCGCAACCGATTCGCCGTTGGCTGGATATCCCCATCGGCTCCGGTATCTTAATCTGGGGGGGCCAGATCATGTTCGGACACACCACCGGATCGCTATTGCATCCATCACTCGACGCCCGACCACGGAGGGATTGGCAGACGGCCTATTCGGCCCTTCCCCGCTCCCGGCACATTCGCCACCGGCCCGGTCGGCCGACAGCCAGTGCCACAGGGAGAGGACCCCGGGCCGGCGGATCCACACGACCTCGCTGACCCGACCGCCGCGCACCTTTCTCCAGACGGGGAGTTGGAGGGCGGTGCGTGGTATTTTATGCGGGCCCGGGTACCGGCAGGGTAACCATCACCAGCAGTCCACCCCCCTCCCGATCCGCCAGAGACACCTCGCCGCCGTGGGCCCTAACGATATCCCGCGCCACGGTCATTCCCAGGCCGGTACCACCGGTTTCCCGGCTGCGCGAACCCTCCACCCGGAAAAACGGCGAAAACACCTTTTCATGGTATTCCGGTGCGATGCCCGGCCCCCGGTCGGCTATCGTCACACGAAGCTCCCCTGATCCGGCAATCAGAGTTACCCCGGTTTCGCCGCCGTATTTCACTGCGTTTCCCAAGAGGTTGCCAAACGCCCGCTTAAGCGCCACCGGACGGCCGGAAAACGGCGCCCGCTGCGGCCCCTCAAAAGTAATCTTAGCGCCGCTATCCATCAGGCCGTCACACAAGCTTTCCAGCAGGCTGGAAAGGTCCAGCCCGGTCACTGATTCGTCAGCGGCATCCTCTCGCGCAAACGACATGGTGGCATCGAGCATGGCCTGCATCTCCTCCAGATCGGCCACCGCTTTCTGCTGCTGGGTGGGATCAGCGATGAACTCGGCGCGCAAGGTGAGGCGGGTGAGTACAGTGCGCAGGTCATGACTTATCGCGGCCAGCATCACGGTGCGATCGTGTGTAAAGCGCCGAATGCGTCCCTGCATGCGATTGAAGGCGGCCGCAGCGTGGCGCACCTCGGCTGGGCCGGTTTCCGGCAACGGCGTCCCCTCACCGCCGGACCCCAGGGTATCGGCGGCAGTGGCCAGACGATCCAGCGGGGCGGTAACCCGGCGCGCTACCCAAAGGGAAAGCGCGGCACTGGCCACGGCGAACACCGTCAGCGCGACCAGATAGCGCCACAGACCGGTTTCCGTGCCGCGCCCCCTCTCGATCCGCACCCGCAGCCAGGAGCCGTCCCGCAACCGTATGCGCAACCGCAAGGCCTGATTCCGCGGATCCGGCGCCATCGGCCATACATGGATGTCCACCATCCCCTCCTCGGCCAACGCCCGACGCAGAGCGGATGTCAAACGGCCGCCCTGCCGCTGCTCCACCATCGGCGATTCCGGACCGGATTGCCGCCAGTCCCCCCATCGATCCGAAGGCATCCAGCCCGGCCCGCCAAAGCCACCCGGGGACGGCCCTCTCCGAGGGGATGGGCGCGGGTCCGATACGTCGGGCCACTGGAAGGTTACCCCCTTGCCGCCATTGGCAAGCGCCATTGCCGCGCGGCTGTCGGGCTCGGCCCGGTCCACCGCCGCCGCAGTCACCGCAATGCGCTTGATCAGCAGTGGAAATTCCCCTCCCCGACCACTCTCCTTCCACAGCCAAAACACCGTGAGGGTAATGCCAAAGGTGAGCACCATTCCCGCGGCAACGGCCAGGGCGGTGCGTCCCGCCAGGGTGTCGGGCCATACCCGCATCACCCCCTCTCCACCTTCGCCGCAAACAGGTATCCCCCTCCGCGTACGGTCTTGATGAATTCCGGATTTTTCGGATCCAACTCAATCTTGCGCCGCAACCGTGACAACTGAACATCCACACTGCGGTCAAACGGTTGCGCCTCCCGCCCTCGGGTCATGTCCAGCAGTTGATCCCTGGTCAACACCCGCCCGGGGCGCTCGGCCAGCACCGCCAGAAGGTCGAACTCGCCTGCGGTAAGGGCCACCAGCACGCCGTCCGGGGCGCGCAGCTCCCTCCGGTGCAGGTCCAGCCTCCAGCCGGAAAACACCAGCACGTCCCCCGTTGCCCCACCTCCGCTTGCACCCACTTCCGGAGTGCTTCCAACCCGGCGCAATACGGCGCGGATACGGGCCAGCAGTTCACGCGGGTTGAACGGCTTGCCGATGTAGTCGTCGGCACCCACTTCCAGCCCCACGATGCGATCAATTTCCTCGCCCATGGCGGTGAGCATCACCACCGGCAGATCCGATCTGCTCCGCAGACGGCGGCACAGGGAAAGGCCGTCCTCCCCCGGCAGCATCAGGTCGAGCACCACCAGGTCGTACCGGCCATCCGCCAACCGCTCGAACATCTGGCGGCCGTCGGCGGCGGTATCCACGCGGAAGTCGTGCTTTTTCAAAAAGCGCGATAGCAGGTCACGGATTCCCGGGTCGTCATCGACCACAAGCAGATGAAAGGTCCGATCCATGCACCGATTATAGACGGCAATTTCTTGAAATTCCTGCGTTTTGGTAACACCGTGCAACAAACCGGGAGGCTGTTACAATTCGTTACAAAAAGGCGCTTTGATTGCAATCGTCTGTTTACACCGGCGCGGTACCTTGGAATTCATGGAGGCGGACATGCCGCCCCACTGAATTGGCCCAAGATCAGGAGGAACGATCATGAACACCCTGCGCAAGCTCACCACCACCACTGTGGCCGCCGTCTGCCTGTTGACCTTTACCGGACCAGCACCGGTGCTGGCGGAACACCTGGAAGACACCCCGGAAAACTATGGCCGCAAGATGGCTCGCAGTTGTGGCGGCAGCGGCCTGTACTGGATCAAGGGGATGGACCAGGTGGCCGCCCACCACGGAGAGGCTTCCCCGGCACAAAAGAAGGCTTGGGAAAAGCTGCGCGATACGGCGCGCGCCGCCCGCGAGGACATACAGGCCGCCTGCGACAAGATGCGCGACAAACGGCGGGACGCCCCGGCCCCGGAACAGTTGGCCATGATGACGGAGATGTCCGAAGCGCAGCTGGCCGCAATGCGCAAGATTGCACCGGCCTTCGAGGCGTTTTACAACACCTTGAACGCAGACCAGAAAGAAGGCGTGGACGATAATATGTTCCGCCCGCGTATGCGTCAGCAACACCAGCAGATGCCGCAGGGGATGCACCCGGGCATGCCGGGAGGCTATCCGCCGCACATGCAGAACGGCCCGTTTGGCCCCAACGGACCGTGGGACTGGCAAAACGACGACTTTTAGTCGCCTGCCGACCAAAAAAGGGCGTGCCCCAAGGGGGCACGCCCTTTTTTGTTTGCGATCACTCCCGACAAAACCCCGAAAGGGGCAACCAGTGGAGATAGCGTCCGATTCGAGGCGCCAAAAGAAAAAGGACAGCAGGCGTAGCAAGCACTACGTTGCATACACTTTTTCTTCCGATAACGACTCAGGTGGCGTCCTCTCCACCACCGACGCACCCCCTACTTGTAGCGTTTCAGGAATTCCTCCCTCTGCAACTCGCGCTCCGCACGCTCCGCATCGGAAAGCTGCCCCAGATACCAGCGATGGTTGGGACTTCCCAACACCTCGTGCAGCAATTTTTCCAGCGCCGCCGCCTCGATCGCGGCCGGTCCCTGGCGGTTGGCCTCAATCAACTCCTCGAGTTCCGGAACGTACTTCCCGTAGAAGTGCTTGGCCAGTTCATAGGTGCCATGCCAGTGGGTATAGTCCGGCGCCTGCATGGAGGCCGCGTGACGGGCACGACGCCCCTCATGATGCCACAACTCGAACCAGGTGAAATCAATCATCTGCCCGAACTTGGCATAGGTATTACCCTTGGCCCGCTTCAGCACCGCCGTGGCGGCATTGTAGAGTTGCTCGCCCGGCGTCGCGTACTTCTCGTCATACAGGTCCAGGAGTGCCTCGTACTGGATGAAGAAATTGTCAGTGAAGCCCTGCGCATGACAGGCCACACAGACGTTCTCCATGTTTTCCCGCCGCTGGTCGCCGGTGATGGCAGCGGATGGCAGCCCCCACTTGGCGTCCGTCTCGTGGGCCAGCTTGGGATGTACCGGACGGTTGTTCCATTTGATGCGCAGCCCCACGTTGTGGGTGACCGGCATGTCCGGGGTGGCTGACATATGGCAGGTGGCGCAGGTGGGCGCGGCGAAATAGTCTTCACCCACCACCCACTTGGACGAATCCAGGTTCATTTCATCCTTGTTGGCGTGGTAGTTAATGCCGTGCTTGGACTCGTTGTAGACCTCGATCTGCGGATGATCCGGCCCCATGTGGCATTTGCCGCAGTTTTCCGGCTGGCGCGCCTGGGCGGAGGAGAACGAATGTCGCTGGTGACACGCGGAGCAACTGCCCTCGGACCCGTCCGGATTGATGCGCCCAATACCACTGTTGGGCCAGGTGGCCGCGTCCAGGCGACCGCCCTTGAGCACCTTGATCTGACTGCCGTGGCACTGCCAGCAACCGTTCACCGCAGCAGCCGATACGCCCTTGGGGAAGCCGGGGGTGACCATGCCGCTGTTGCCTTCCACCACCTCGGCCAGCACGTTGTCCAGCGAGCCCAGAATGCGTCCGGCCTTGGAGTGGTGAGACTCCTCGAATTCCTTCACCTCCCGTGCGTGGCAGCGGGAACAATCCTTGGGGGAAACGATGACCGAAATAGTGGCTCCGTTGTGCTTGAATGCATCCGCATCCCCCTTATCGGCCTGATGACATTCATAGCAGCCGATGTTGGCGCCGTAATGCTTGCTCTTGCCCCACTGCTGATAAATGTTGACGTTGGTTTCCCGGTGGCAGGTGATGCACTTTTGCGATTCCTTGGACAACACCGGCTCCCGCACCGGCGCCGCCGCCCAGGCGTTACCGGACAAAACCGTCGCGGTTACGGTCAGCACCAGACCCACAAACACCCCACCAATCCACTTTCTCATGGCTTTTCTCCCCTCCATGTGCGCTGCCGCCGCGTAATGCGAACGGAACAATAATTCGGACGCCGCGGAACGCGGTCTCCCATGTCCAGGAACCTAACGTAGCAGGTATCCGCAAGCCCGGCAATCGGAGGGGAAGAGAGGAAATGGCCATCCGGCCAGACACTCAGGCGTCGCTGTCGGCGTCCAGAACCATGCGCACCAGATCGGGAACCGACTCGGCACCGGTCTTGTCCATCAGCCGGGCCCGGTGAACTTCCACGGTTCGGCCGCTGATTCCCAGTTGATCGCCAATGGCCCGGCTGGAATGCCCCTCGACCACCAGTTTCAGTATCTCCTGCTCGCGGGGGGTGAGGGAGGTCAGCCGGGAGCGGGCCTCTCCAGCCTTGACCGATGCTGCGCGCTGTTCCCGGTCGCGGCGCAGGGCGTCATGGATGGCGCGGGCCATTTCGTCGTGGTCACACGGTTTTTCCAGAAAATCCAGGGCACCGTTTTTAACTGCGCGCATGGCCATGGCCACATCGCCATGCGCGGAAATAAAGATGATCGGGATCCGCACCCCCTTGGCACCAAGCTGCTCCTGCAACTCCAAACCACTGATTCCGGGCATGCGCACGTCGAGCACCAGACAGCCGGGCACTTCCGGATCGTAACCCGACAGAAACGCATCTGCATCGGCAAAGGTGCGCACGGCAAGCCCCATGGACTCAATCAGCCAGGCGAGGGAAGAACGCATCGCCTCGTCATCGTCCACCACGAAAACGGTCTGCCCCGCGAATTCATTTTCCCCCAATTTATGCCTCCTGATTGTCTTTTGACTGGCCGGAATCGACCGGAACCGTAAACCGAAAGGTAGCACCTGACCCGCCGTTGGCGTCAAGCTGGATACGTCCCCCGTGCGCCTCGACAATCGACTCGCTGATCGCCAGCCCCAGCCCGAGGCCGTTCGGTTTGGTGGTATAAAATGGGTGGAACAGTTGCCGCTGTACTTGTTCACTGACACCAGGGCCGGTATCCCGCACGGAAACCACCACCATGTTGCCGTCCTGGGCGGTGGTCACCACCACCTCGCCCCCTCCGGTGTGCTCCGCCACGGCATCAATCCCGTTTCGGAGCAGGTTGACCAGCACCTGATCCACCTGAATCCGGTCCACCCGTACCGGGGGAAGGCCATGCGTGGCATTCACCTTCAATCGCACGTTTTGCCTGCGTGCCTCCGGTTCGGCCAGTTGCACCGCCCGGCGAGCCAGTTCGTTGATATCGGCCGCAGCGTGCCGGGTCTCCCCTTTTTGTACGAACTCCCGCAAATGGCGCACGATGTCGCCCGCGCGGCGGGACAGCATATCGATCTGCTCCAGCGCGGGGCGCACCCCGGCTTCGTCCCCGGTCGCTTCCAGACGGTGAATGCTGCCGCGAGCATAATTGGCGATGGCGGCCAGTGGCTGGTTCACTTCATGGGCCAACCCGGAAGCCATTTCTCCCAACGTAGACAGGCGGGCCACGTGCGCCAGTTCTTCCTGATGGCGCCGTCGCTCCTCCTCGGCGTTCATCACCAGGGTTACATCGGCGGCAATGCCCACGATCCGGTCCACCACATTTTGTGGCCCCATAACGGGAAACGCGCGGTCACGAATCCAGCGCACCTCACCGTCCGGACGCACAATGCGGAAGGTTTCATCGTAGCCACCCTCGGCCTGCCGTTCAAACGCCTGGGAAATCCGCTCCCGATCATCCGGGTGAACTGCATCCAGAAACAGCCGCGGATTGTCCCGCAGGGTATCGCGGGAGACACCCCATATTGCTTCAAATGCCGGACTTACATAGTGAACAGGTCCCGCGTCTCCTGCGCCGGAGACCCACAGCACGGCCTCGATATTCTCCGCCAGCAGGCGGAAACGTTCCTCGCTTTCACGCACAGCCTGCTCGGCCGTATGTTGCGCCTTGATGGTTCCGGTTATCAGCCCCACCAGCCGCACAATGGCCCCAAGGCCCACCAGAAAGACCACCGTAAAGGCCACCACCTGCCCAGTGTGCATAGTATGCTCGGCCTGGACGCGCTGCTCCCGCAGTTTGCGGGCCATTTGCACATGCCCGACCTCCACCTCTTCCATCAACCCGTGAAGCCGGGTGACATGCCGGTATACCTCGCGACCGATACCGGCTCTGGACTCGGCAGCACGCCTGAGCGACTCGTAGCTGGCCTGAAGTTCCGCAACCCCGTCCTCGAAGGCAGGGTCCGCAAATCGGCCTTGCAGCCCGACCACCTCACCCAGGTGCTTCTGGAAAGCGGGCATGGCCTCCTGCAAACGGTGCAGGGAATCGGGAGGCGCAGGGCCCGTGGAATTTTCCAGCGGGGCCACCACCCGTGACAGGACCAGCATGGTTTCCGTGAGTGCCGCCAACTGGAACACGGTAGCCTCGTGATACAGCTGGAGGCGCGCCTGGAACGACTTTTCAATGTGCTCTTCCCAACTGATGAAGCCCACCACGGTCACCGCAAGCGACAGAAACACCGCAGCCAGCAGCCACAGATAGCGGCGAATGCTGTCCGCAAAAGGACGCACCCCAGCGACAGGTCCGTCGCTGTCCAAGTTTATTTCTACATTGCGCTGGACAAACCCCATGGGGGATATTCTATCCTTATATGTACAAAGGGGGGTGGATTCCGGTGCGGCGGTCCCCCACCCGGTTATCTTTCAGAAATTTTTTGTTGAATACGTAGACCTTCGTAGGTCATTTTCGTATAATCCCCCTCGAGTTTGGGGGGCACGTCAGTGCCTCCTTGGGTGCCGGGTCGCTATTTCCCCCATCGTAGTGGCCCGGCACCCCTCTTTTTTTCGGGAGTCTCCATCCCGGCGCATCCTCCACCGGTTTTATCCGTTACCTTCCCCCGTTCGGCCCGGACCACCCGGTCGGATCAGCCGGTCTCGCGCCGTTCCTCGCGCAGCATGAGTGCCGCACCGGCGGCATCGGCCACCTCACGCACCAGCGACCACTCGGTGGCAATCATCCGCGCCAGATCGTCCAGCACCGCCAACGTCCCCTGCTCCTTGCGGGGCGCGCGTGCCTGAACCAACTGCGTATAATGTCCCAAGGCTCTCCCGGCCGTCCGTTCCATGGAGAACTCTCCGGCAGTGGCATGGGCACCCCGGCGCAGCATCTCCCGATGGGCGGGCGCCAGACGGGCCGCTTCGATCAGGGCCTCGCCCAGTGCCCGTGGCGACGCATTCCCCGCCAACCGCCAGCCATTTTTGCCGTCCTGCACCACCTCACGCACCCCGGGCGCATCAAGGGCCGCCACGGGCGTACCGGAAACCATGGCCTCGGTCAGCACCATGCCCTGGGTTTCACTGCGGGAGGCAAACGCAAACACATCCATCGCCGCATAGGCATCCGCCAGACGCGCCCAATTCACCACCCCTTCCCGGTGCAAACGGCCAGACATCCCGGCTTTGTTCACTTCCGCCTCAACCGGAGCCGCAGACGGCCCCTCGCCGATCAACAGAAACCGGGCGGAGGGAATGACGCGCATAGCATGAACCACCGCCTCGGCCAGAAATTCCAGGTTCTTTTCCGGCGCCAGCCTGCCAGCGTGCCCGATCACGAACGCCCCCTGCGGAATTCCGGCCGTCATCCGGTAGCGATTGCCATCTCCGTTAAAAAATCGCTCCAGCGGTACGCCGGTGGGGACCTCGTGTATCGGCGTGGTCACCCCCCGCTCGCGCAATACCTTGGCAATGCTGGCGCTGGGGGCAAACACCGCATCACACAGATTGGCGTATTCGGTGGCCAACTGGGTCACAAAGCGCCGCATGGCGGGTGAATTTCCCGGCACATAATGGGTGTACCGCTCATACATGGTGTGGTGGGTGAACACCAGTGGCACCTGATAGCTGTTCGCCATGCGCACGGCCGCGGTGCCGAGCAGAAACGGATGGTGGGAATGAATCACGTCGGGCCCGAAATCGTCGATGGGGCCGGTCATCAGCCGGGTTACCGGCAGGATCACCGAAAAATCGCTGCCGTTGAAATGCCTCAGGGCCGGAACCCGCACCACGTCGGACTCCCGCATGGGCTGCCCGTCGAATACCGGAGCCACCACCAGCACCCGATGGCCGCGCGCCCGGTAGGCGTTTGAAAATCCCTCGACGGAGCGGGCCACACCTCCCACATGGGGCAGGTAGGTATTGGTAACCATCAGGATGTTCATGGGGCCACCGCTTCCCCAACCAGAATTTCCCCCACCCCGTCCGGGGCGGTCACCGACGGATGACCGGGCAACTCCACGCGAATCTCCGGAGGCGCGCCACGCCACACAGCATCCCACGTCACGGTTACCCCCTCCCGGTCGCGCCGGGCGCGCACCGTGACCGGACCAAACGGAGTCGGCGCCGGGCCGAAACGGATATCTTCCCCGCCTTCCAGCCATTCCGGGGCGATGCCCGCCCCAAGCACCAGCGCCTCCCCCTCGTCCCGCACAAACATGTTGCGCAGCATCACCACCCACTCGGCGGCGGCCCACACGTGCTGGCCATCGCCCATGCATCCACCCAGAGTTCGCGGATGAATGGCCTCGGGCCACTGGCCAGTGGGCGATGCCAGCCGCGCCACCGCATTCACCAGTTCAATCGCTCGCGCATCCCCGGCACGCAGCAGCACCTGCGCCACGTGCAGGGTAAGGTAGGCATTGATCCCCGAGTGGGTCATGTCCTGAAAGAAACCGCCTCCGTAAAAGTGGTTCTCCAGCAGATAATTGACGCTGTCGATCAGCGCCGGGTCGTCCGGCGCCAGCAGTTCCAGCGGGAAACCGGCCGCCAGCGAGCCGATGGCCCCGGCGTCCAGCCGCCGATAAGGGGACGCGGGCATGGCCGGGCGGCCGATACGGTTCCGTGCCTGGGCCAGGCTCTGCACCACGTCGTCCATGAAGGCAGCGGCTCCAGAACGGAATTCTTCGGCCAGTTGCGTCTCACCCCGCGCATCAGCCAGCCATGCCGCGGCCTCCAGACCGGCCACCCCCCAAAAATCGTCCCAGTAGTAATAGTCGTTCGGCCCCAGATGCTCGGCGGAGAACCCGGCGGGAAGCAACCCCGCGTGAGGCAGGTCGCGTACCTTCTGAAGCCGCTTTCCGGCAATCCAGCGGGCCGCCTTGGGTACCGTGTGCCACCAGTTCTCCGGAACCTCGGCTCCGCTCAATGCGCAGTAGCGGCGCATGATCCACAGGGCCTCACCATTGGAATCCCACTCCCCGTCCTGGGAGTGAAAATAACCGTTGGCCTTCTGGCGGTGTGGAAATCCGTCCAGCGCCCGTGCGGCCCGCCTGGTCAGACCGGCGGCAAGCAGCGCATTGATGATCAGCGCAGCATCGCGGAACCAGAACCGCTTGTAAGTATACGGCCCCGGCCACACATCGTGGGGCGAATGCAGAATCAGGGTGCGGATGGCGGCGTCATACAGAAACGTGATGTGCCGGTCCGGCACCGTAAGTTCCGCGTGACCAGCCAAGGCGGCGCGCCATCCGGGCCCCACCGGGGTATCACCGGAGCGGCCCAGCGGCACGGTTACGGTTACCTCGCGCTCCACCCCCGGATCGGCGCGGAACATGGCGGCAGCGGTGAGCATCTCCACCGGGCACTCCCCCGCCAGATCGTCCTCCGCATCCGCCAGATGGATAAACACATCCCCCTTCGTATAGGGAGAAATGTGGTTTCGGGTCACCGGCTCGGAAAAGATCACCTGATCCCCCGCCACCCGCCAGCAGGTGCGGTCGTCACTCAGTTCGGCCCGGTGAATAAAGCTGACTCCTTCCGGGTTGGCCGGACGCAGGGAAATCGTCAGCCAGCCCCCGGCGTCACTTTCGGCGCGCACGCGCAGCCGGCACACCGGGCGGGACTCGTCCACCTCCACCCAGGCACGGGTGCGCACCAGACTTTCCCCGTCCCGCGTTTCGGTTTCCACCGCCAGACCGTTATCCGGTTCCAGCCACTGATCCACCCGATTGGCCCGCGACGGCACCAGCCGGTCGCCGTCGTCGGATACCAGCCAGCAATCCAGAGACCAGCCGTCCAGGCGCGGCGTAAACAGCCCGCGGGGATCGACAATGGGCAACTCCTCCACATCCGGCAGGCCGACGGCGGTCCAGTTGCGGTGGGTCAGGTTGATGTGGGTAATGGAAAAGGCGCGCGGCACGAAGGCGTCATCCGCCGGGTCGAACTGTCGTTCCACCCAGTGGGGCCACACCCAGTCCAGATTGTGCTGGATAACCCGGGCGTTGACCAGCCCGCGGGCGTGCATGACCAACCCGGCACGCAACAACTCGATCGGCTCTCCCACCTCGGAAGGCTGGGTAAAGCCGCGCAACCGGGCCAGCACCGCCACCGGATCCAGAAACCCCTGGGCGCGTGCGACCCGGCGGATCAAAAACCGTACTGGAAACCACTTGAGGCCCAGCATGGCAGACTCCTTTCCGTGCCGTCGCGGCACACCGGCACGCCTTACTATAAGCCTACCGCGCCGCAGCGGGTGCGCAAGGGGCAACCCGATACGCTTGACCGGCCGTTTCGGGTGCCCCTACTGTACCCGGGTGTGCGGCGGCAACAGCCGCCCACCGGAACCCGAACACACGGTACGTCATGCAACCCAAAGTTCTCTGGCTGTTCGCCTTTGTCCTGCTCTACTGGAGCTACTGCATCTTCTGGGGCATCAAGGGGATGCGCGCCAGCAAGACGGCCACCGATTACTTTCTGGCCGGGCGCGGCTTGTCCATGTGGGTGTTCGTGCTGGCGGCCACCGCCACCTCCTTTTCCGGATGGACCTTCATGGGCCATCCGGGGCTGATTTTCCGGGACGGCTTTCAATACGCCTTCGCCTCGTTCTACGCTATCACCATCCCCCTCACCGGGGTAATCCTGCTCAAGCGCCAGTGGATTCTGGGTAAGCATTTCGGCTACGTGACCCCGGGGGAGATGCTGTCCGATTACTATCAGGGCGACGGCATCCGTATCCTCACCGTGCTGGTGGCGTTGCTGTTCTCGGTGCCGTATCTGGGGGTGCAACTGGCCGCCTCCGGATTTCTGTTCGAGGTGCTGTCGGACGGGCTGGTGCCCCATACGGTCGGTACCTGGGTGCTTTCGCTTGTGGTGCTGATCTACGTGGCCTCCGGCGGCCTGAAAGCGGTGGCCTATGTGGACACCATGCAGTGCATCCTGCTGGCGCTGGGGATCGCGGCCACCGGTTTCATCGCCCTGCACCTGCTGGGCGGCTGGGAAGGGCTCACCCAGGGGCTGGCGGCGCTGGCGGCCAGTGACGTGAGCAAATGGGGCACCACCCAGGGGCACGGCGGGGGCGACTTCAACAGCTACTTCGCCATGCCGGGGCCCATACAGGCCACCGCCGGACTGGGGGTGGAAACCCCGGTGGGAGGATTGTGGACCGGCACCATGATGCTCACCTACATGTTCGCCCTGATGGGCATTCAGGCAGCCCCGGCCTTCACCATGTGGGCATTCGGAAACAAGAGCCCCAAGCCGTTCGCGCCGCAGCAGGTGTGGGCCAGTTCGCTGGTAATCGGCGGCATCATGATCGTGTTCACCGCCATCCAGGGCATCGGCGCCAACCTGCTGGGGGCCAATCCGGAGGTCAATGCGGCGGGGCTGGCGCTGTCCAACGTATTGCCGGAATCAATCGCCGCCAAACCCGATTCACTGGTTCCGTATTACTTTGAGCAGATCGCCGACGCTTTCCCGTGGCTGGTGGGACTGCTGGCGGTGTGCGCGCTGGCGGCCATGCAGTCCACCGGCGCGGCCTACATGTCCACCGCCGGGGGCATGCTCACCCGCGACCTGTACAAACACTTTCTGAACCGCGAGGCGGACCACCGCACCCAAAAATTCTTCGGCCGCATCGGGGTGCTGGTGATCGTGATCTCGGCATTGTTGGTGGCCACCTTCTCCAGCGACGCGCTGGTGTTGCTGGGGGGACTGGCGGTGGCCTTCGGTGCGCAGATGTGGCCCGCGCTGGCCGGAGTGTGCTGGATCCCGTGGTTCACCCGCCCCGGCGTCACCTGGGGACTGGCGGCGGGACTGTGCGCGGTGATTCTGACCGAAACCATCGGCCGCACCCTTTTTGGCGACCTGCTGCCGTGGGGCCGCTGGCCGCTGACACTGCACTCCGCCGGGTGGGGAATTCTGATCAACCTGGCTGTGTGCGTGGTGGTATCGGCCCTCACCCAACACACACGGGACGCCGCCCACCACAACGTCTATCACCACCTGTTGCGGGACTACGCCGCCCTGCCGGAAAAAAAGCGCAAGCTGAAGCCTGTCGCGTGGGCCATGGTGATCGGCTGGTTCCTGCTGGCCTTCGGCCCAGGCGCGGTAATCGGCAACACCGTTTTCGGAAATCCCAACGAACCGTCCACATGGATGTTCGGCATCCCCTCCATCTGGGCATGGCAGATCCTGTTCTGGCTGCTCGGTGTCGGGATGATGTGGTTTTTGGCCTATAAAATGGAGCTTTCCACTATGGCCGACGACCACGTGCTGGTGGCGGTGGACGATACGGGCGATCCGATCCCCCACCCCGGCCCCCACCCGCCCATGCCGGAACCGGAGCGGGGGTAGTGCGGGCGCCTACCCCGTCCTGGTGGAGCGCACGTAGGCCAGATTGCCGATGGCCTCCCGGTACAACCCCTCAAACATGGCACAGACCTCCGCCGGCACCCCTTTCGGGGTGAACGTGGAATCCCACCGCACCTTGGTCCTGCCGCTCCCCACGTCACGCACGCGGATGGTGGCCAGATAGTCGTCGTAGTTGCCTCCCCCACCGGGCACACAGTAGGACAGGGTGCGCCCCGCGTCGTTCAGCGCCTCGATCTGCGCGGTGGTTTCGGCGCCGCCATGGGTTGACGCACACGCGCGTGGCGCCAACCCCGCTGCCATTCACCCGGCAGCTGTCAAACGCCCCGGGAAACAGCCGTTCCAAATCGCCAAAGCCGCGCACGGTGATCCACACATCATCGGCACTGGCGTCAATCACCTTGGTCACACACACTCGGGACACAGCAAACTCCTTTCGGGAAGAGAAACGGGAACAGGAAAAACCGGTGTATGCTCACCGTAAACCGGAATATGGCCCGAACGATTCCCCGCCGCGAGTCAATCCGCCACGGCGGACAACCTGGGCTGAACCGTGGAGGCCCGCACCGTGACCGATCACCCACACCGATGCGAATGGTGCCTAAGCACCGACACCATGACTCGCTACCACGACACCGAGTGGGGCGTGCCGCTGCACGACGACAATAAGTTATTTGAGTTTTTGATACTGGACTGCTGTCAGGCGGGCCTGAGTTGGTCCACTATTTTGAATAAGCGTGAAAATTACCGCCGCGCTTTGGACGGCTGGGACGCGCAGAAAATCGCCCGCTACACGGACGCCGACGCGCAACGTCTGCTGGCCAACCCCGGCATCGTCCGCAACCGCCTGAAAGTGGCCGCCAAAGTAACCAACGCCCGGGCGTACTTGGCCGTACAGGAGGAGTTCGGCAGCTTTGACAGCTACATCTGGCGCTTCGTGGACGGCACACCCATCGTGGGCCGCAGGAAGTCCATGGACGACATCCCCGCCACCACGCCGGAATCGGACGCACTGAGCCGCGATTTAAAAAAACGCGGCTTCAAGTTCGTGGGCAGCACCATCGTTTACGCCTTCATGCAGAGCGTCGGCATGGCCAACGACCACACGGTGGACTGCTTCCGCTATGCAGAGTTGACCGGCCCCTGACCCCCCCCGCCCGGGCCGCGCGCACACCACGACATGGTTGGAGGGGACAACATGGCCGTCGAAATTCCGCAAGACATCGGCATCCTGATGACCACGGAGACCGTGCCCGGTTTCCCCATTCAAAAGCTCATCGGGGTGATAACTGCCGAGTGCGTGTTCGGCATGCATTTGTTCAAGGATATCTTTGCCGCGGTAACCGACATCGTCGGTGGGCGCAGCAATGCCTCCCAGCAGGTGTTCAGGGATGCCCGCGACTCCGCCCTTCGGGAACTGCAATAGGAAGCGGTCAGCGTCGGAGCCAACGCGGTGGTGGCGGTTTCCATCAGCTACAATACGCTTTCGTTTAGCGCGGTTGCAATGGAAAATGTACTGTTTGTAACCGCCGTCGAAGCGGACGTGGGAGAAGAGTGGGAGGCGCGCTACAAGGCCCTGCCAAAGCCGTGGGACGGCGCGGAAAAGGATCAGGACGATTTTGGGGAGCTGTCCGCCGAGCAACTGTTCAGGATGGTGGAATACCCCAAATTCCACGCGGTCAAGCGCAAGATGGCGCTGGAGGCGCTGCTGAAGCGCTTCCCCGGCTCCCCCGAAGCGCAAAAGGCGCAAAAGATCAAAATCTGACCCATCCCCCCATGCGGTGAGCGGTCCCGGAACACCTCCGGGGCCGCCCACCCGGGCCCGGCCCCGTTCTACTTTTCGGCCGGCGTCTGGGCATTGATGCGCTGCAACTGGCCGATGCCCGTCCGGTAGACTCCCTCCAGCATGCCGGTGGCCTCCGCCTCGGTGATGCCGTTGAGGGAAAAGGTGGACGACCAGTTCACCTCGGTTTTTCCGCCCCCCGCGTCGCGAACGCGTACGGTGGACAGGTAGCCGTTGAACGGCATCACGTTATCCTCGATGCTGTACGTGATGGCGCACCCGGCCTCATCCACCGACTCCAGCCGCTCATTGAGCTTCATGCCATCGTGAAAGGTGCACAGCCGGGTGGCCCCCGCGCCGCTGCCGGTCACCTCGCACTTCGCCACCATCTCCGGCAGCACCTTGTCCATGTTGCCAAAGCCGCGCACGGTGTTCCACACCGCATCCGCCGGGGCCTCGATCGTCTCGGTCACACTCACCTGTGTCATGGTCCGTTCCTTCCCTTTGGTTTAACTTGCCTGTCTCAGGCGGTTCCGCCCCGAGCCGTGTGGCTCAGGACAACAGTTGTTCCACCTCCCGGCGCAGGTCCGGCAACGCCGCCGCCCCCACCTTGCGCGATACCTCGCGCCCGTCCCGAAAGAACAGCAGCGTGGGAATGCCCCGAATGCCCAGCCGCCCCACCAGTTCCCCCGCCTCATCCGCGTTCAGCTTGGCCACCTTCACCCGCCCGGCATATTCCGCCGCCAAGGCATCCACTGCCGGGGCCACCATGCGGCACAGCCCGCACCAGGGAGCCCACACGTCCAGCAGCACCGGCAGGTTTGATGTGGCCACCTCGGCTTCGAACCAGTCCGCACCGACCTCGATGGGCACCCCGGACGGGGCCTTCGTCTGACTTGTCATTTCGTTGCTTCTTTTCTATTGGATGGATACCCAACTAAACTGCCGGTCCAAAAAAACATTCCCGCCCACCGCATTATTTACAGGGAATCAAGCCAGGCGCGCACGCGGTCCATCTGGCGGCGGAACTCCCCCGCGTCGCGCATGATGCCCGCCACCAGAATCACCCCCTGCATGCGCGCCACAAACTCCACCCCCAGGGCGTGTGGATCCTTCAGCCCCATCTGGCGGAACTGCTTCGCCGACCATTCGATCAGCCTCGTGGTGGTGGCGTCGGCCTTGTCAGCCAGCGGGCCACCCTCCTTGTCCAGTTCATGGCTCAGGCCACCAAAGGGGCACCCGTGGGCCACCAGGCCGTCGCACCCGCCAATGATCGTATCCAGCCAGGAACGCAGGCGGGCGCGGGGCTCTAGCGCGCCCTCCCATGCGGCGCGCAGCTTCACGTATTCCGCCTCACGCTGGTCGATCACCGCCGCCGCCAGGTCGCCCTTGGTCTTGTAGTAGTAATAGATGTTCCCCATCGGCACGCCGGAGGCCTCGGCCACATCGGCAAAGGTGGTACGGTGATATCCTTGGCGGTGGAACAGATCGGCGGCAGTGTAAATCAGCCGTTCGCGCTTATCGGTCATGGGCATCGGGATGCGTCGCCTCCTGGTGAGTTGGATAACCATCCAACACCCAGTATGGTCACCCCCGCGATCCCGGTCAAGCCTGATAAGGCAAAAATGGATTTTCCGGAAAGGGGGCGCCGGGGTTTCCTACACCTTCGTCAGCCACTCCCGGTGCATGCCGCGGCCGTGCACCTCGTCAAAGTAGGCGCTCTGCAACTCGTGGGTGACCGGGCCGCGCTTGCCCGCGCCGATGATGCGGTGGTCCACCTCGCGGATCGGCGTCACCTCGGCGGCGCTGCCGGTGTAGAAGGCCTCGTCCGCCACGTACACGTCATCGCGGGTGATGGGGCGCTCGGTGATTTCGTAGCCGCGCTCCCGGGCCAGAGTGATGATGGTGTTGCGGGTGATGCCGTCCAGCACGCTGGTCAGCGGCGGGGTGCTGATCTTTCCGTCGCGCACAAGAAACAGATTTTCACCAGGGCCCTCGGCGGCAAAGCCGTTCACGTCCAGCATCAGGGCCTCGTCAAAGCCGCAGCTTTTAGCCTCCATCTTGGCCAGAATGGAGTTGATGTAGTAGCCCGACGCCTTGGCGCGGGTCATGGAGGCATTCACGTGGTGGCGCACGAAGGACGAGGTCTGCACCCGGATTCCCGCCTCCAGCCCCTCCTCGCCCAGGTAGCTGCCCCAGGCCCAAGCGGCGATGGAAGTGCGGATGGGGTTGGCCACCGCGTAGAGCCCCATGGCCCCGTAGCCAATGAACGCCAGCGGGCGGATGTAGCAGGCGGTCAGATCGTTGGCACGGATGGTCTCCAGGGTGGCGGCATTGATCTGGTCCTCGGTGTAGGGGATCTCCATGCGCAGGATCTTGGCCGAGTGAAACAGTCGCCGGGTGTGCTCCTGCAGGCGGAACACGTAGCTGGCGTCGTCCCCCTGGTAGCAGCGCAATCCCTCAAACACACCCATGCCGTAATGCAGCGCATGGGTCAGTACATGAACGTTGGCCTCCCCCCAGGGGACCAGTTCGCCGTCCATCCAAATGACCTTGCCCTCAATACCCATGACCACACTCCAGACACGCTAGCGGGTTGAAACAAAAGGAGGGGAATTATACCCCATGCGCATGGCCGGTTGAACTGCAATCCGGCGCCGATGCCCGCATTGCAGCCATTTTCAGGCGGAGCGGGACAGAGGCGGAAGCAGGCCAACGATGCGGTCCAGAATGGCGTCGGCCACTTCGTGCTTCGGGCGGGTGGAGAGGGTCTGCTCCTTCCCGTCGGCATCGATCAGCAACACCCGGTTGGTTTCCGAGGCAAAACCGGCCCCCGGCTCGGTCACATCGTTGGCCACCATCAAATCAAGACGCTTGGCCGCCCGTTTGGCGCGGGCATGGGCCTCCAGATCGCGGGTTTCGGCGGCAAAACCGACCCGGATCAGTCCGGCGGGGGCGTGGGCATCCAGTCCTTTAAGGATGTCGTCGGTACGCTCCAGGGCCACCGCCTGCTCCGCATCGCCCTTTTTCACCTTGTGCGCGTGCACGGTCCGCGGGCGAAAATCGGAAACCGCCGCAGCCATCACCAGCACCGTGGCGTCTCCCACATGCTCAACACCGCCTGCTGCATCTGCTTGGCGGTAACCACGTCCAGACGGGTCACACCGTTTGGGGTGGGCAGGTGAGTGGGACCGGCAATCAGGGTGACCTCCGCGCCACGCCGTGCCGCCTGTTCGGCTACCGCAAACCCCATGCGCCCTGTGGACGGATTGGAGATAAAGCGCACCGGGTCAAGGTGCTCTCGGGTGGGACCAGCGGTAACCAGAACCCGATGACCGGCCAGATCGCCCGCCGGATTTTTTGTGAAAACCGATGCGTTGCCCAGCAGTTCACACGCCGCGGCGAGAATGGTATCCGGCTCGGCCATGCGCCCGGTGGCCACCAGCCCGGAGGCCAGGGGGCCGTGTTCGGGACCGACCATGTGGACCCCGCGGGATTTCAGAAGATCCATATTGGCCTGGGTGGCGGGGTGCTCCCACATGCCGCCGTCCATGGCCGGAGCCAGCAACAAGGGGCCGCGCAGGGCCAGCAGCAGGGTGGTGAGGGCGTCGTCCGCCTGACCGTGAGCGTGACGTGCCAGCAGGTTGGCGGTGGCGGGAGCGATGACCGCCAGATCGGCGCTTTCACCCAGTTCGATGTGGCGATTGGCGGGCAGATCGTACAGGTCGCAGATCACCGGCCGACCGGAAACCGACTCAAAAGTGAGGGGAGTGACGAAGCGGGTGGCGGCGGCGGTAAGCACCACCTGCACGCGGGCGCCCGCCTCGGTCAGTCGGCGCACCAGAAAAACCGCCTTGTAGGCAGCCACACTACCGCATACCCCCACCAACACGGTGCGTCCGCGCAGGGTCTGGACCGTGGGCTGAAGCATGGGGGGTGGGCCTCCCGGAGCCGGTTCACGGGCGGACGCGGGTCCGCCCGTGTCCGTTACTCGGAATCAGCGCTCTCGGGAAACAGCGGCGCGGGAGCCTCCGGGGCGGGGGCAGGCGCAGCCTGGCGGGGCTGATGCATACGCGGGGCGCCGGACGGGCCGAACACCGCGTTGCCCTCTTCGTCCACGTAGGACTCGCGGGCTTCAGACAGGAGTTGCTTGTAGGTTTCCTCATCCTTGTGGCGGGCCTCAATGGCCTTTTCGCCCACAAAGAACGGCACGATACCCTCCTGGAACTCGGCAATCGCCTCGCTGGTGGCCTTGCGGTAGCCACGGCTGGACTGAAAACGGCCCAGCTTGCTGATCTGCACCGCACGTTGCGCGGCCACCACTGCCAAGCGGTATTTGCTGTCCAGGCCCGGGCCTGGAGTTTCCAGCGGTAGACTGATAACGTCTTTCATGTAATCTCGCTCCTTGCGGTAAACCGTTATTCTACGGGAAAAAGGTGGTCCGGAACCAGTCCTTGCGCAGTCTTTCGCGCCGGGTGTGTTCAGCGCGGATAATGGACTCCAGTTGTCGGGTGGCGTCGTCCAGATCGTCATTCACGATCACATAGTCAAACAGGTCCACCTGGGCGATCTCCTTGACGGCGATGGTCATGCGCCGTTCGATTTCGTCCTCTGTGTCCTTTCCCCGGGTGACCAGCCTCTGGCGCAGGGCCTCCTGGGAGGGGGGCAGTATCAGGCAGAATACCCCGTCCACCCGCTCCAGCCTGCGGATGCTGGCCACTCCCTGCACGTCCAGATCCAGCAGCACATCGCCGCCTTGGTCGCGCATGGCCTTCACCTCGGCGTGGGGGGTGCCATAGAAGTTGCCGTGCACCACGGCCCATTCCAGAAAAGCCCCCTGATCGACCATTTCCTTGAAGCGGGTCTGGCTGACAAAATGGTAATGCTCCCCATCCACCTCGCCCTCGCGGGGTGGGCGGGTGGTACAGCTTATGGCATAGCGCAGGTTTTTAAAGCGCTCGGTCATTCGCACGCAGAGGGTGGTCTTGCCCGCGCCGGACGGGGCGGCCACGGCCACCAGCAGTCCCCGGCGCACTTCCCACAGCGGATTACTCGACATTCTGCACCTGCTCCCGCAGCTTTTCGATTTCGCCCTTCACGAATACCACCTCGCGGGACATCTCCGCGTCCTGGCACTTGGCGCCGGTGGTGTTGGCCTCCCGATTCATCTCCACCAGCAAAAAATCCAGGGTGCGCCCAGCCGGCTCGTCACTGTCCAGGGCCGTGGCGAACTGTTCCAAGTGACTGGCCAGACGAATCAATTCCTCCGTCACGTCAGCCCGTTCGGCTAGGATCGCCGCCTCTTGGGCAATGCGGATCGCATCCACGCCCACTTCACCGGCCAATCCCGCCACCCGCTCACGCAACCGCTGGCCCGCCGCCTGGGCCGACTGCGGGGCGCGCTCGCGCAGCCGCGCCGTGGCCTGGGTGATGGCCGCCAGGCGTTCCCGCAACTCCGCCTCCAGTGCCGCCCCCTCCTCGCGGCGCATAGCCGACAGTTGCACACAGGCCCTCTCCACCGCTCCCAACAACATCGGCTTCAGGACCTCCGGGTCCTGTTGCAGCACTTCCGGCACCAGCACCCCTGGCAAGGCCAGCAGGGCGGCCAAATCCACCGTATGTGGCGACCCTTCCATATGCAGGTGGCGCACCGCATCCAGATATTTCTCGGCCTGTTCCCGATCCACCCGGAAAATTCCGTTGGAACCGATACCACCCAGTCGGGCGCTCAGTTCCACCCGGCCGCGCCGCAGGTGGCGGGCCACCAGCGCGCGCACCTCGGGCTCAAATATGGCGCACTCCCGGGGAAGACGCAGGTGCGGGTCAAGGTAGCGGTGATTCACGGTACGGATCTCGACCGCCAACGCCCCTTCCTCGGCCGCGCCGAAGCCGGTCATGCTGCACAGGGCCACCCGTCAGCCCCCGGACCGCACGGTCACCCGCTTCATGGCACGCTTTCCGGCACGTACCACATACGGCCCACCGGCCGGGATCCGCGCCTGGGCATCGGATACCTTTTCGCCATCCACCTGCACCGCTCCCGACTGGATGCGGCGCCGCCCCTCGGAGTTGGACGGCACCAGTCCGGCGTCGGCCAGCAGTTGCGGAAGCCAGATGTCGGCGCCGTCGCCGGTAACGGTGACCTCTTCCAGATCCTCGGGCACCTCACCCCGGCTGAAACGTGCCTCAAAGGCCGCCGCTGCCTGCTCCGCAGCTACCGCGCCGTGGTAGCGTTCCACAATGGTGGCGGCCAGCTTTTTTTTCAATTCCATGGGATGCCCGCCATCCACGGTGGCCAGATCCCAGTCGGTGAGCAGTTCGATGTAACGGCGCATGAGTTCGTCGGAAATCGACATCACCTTGCCGAATATCTCCTCCGGAGGTTCGGACACGCCGATGTAGTTTCCGAACGACTTGCTCATCTTGCGCACGCCATCGGTACCTTCAAGCAGTGGCATGGTCATCACCGACTGAGGCGTCTGGCCATAAGCCTTCATCAGGTCGCGTCCCACCAGCAGATTGAATTTCTGGTCGGTGCCCCCCAACTCTACATCCGGCTTCAGTTCCACGGAATCGTACCCCTGCATGAGGGGATACAGAAACTCGTGGATGGCGATGGGCTGGCCTTCCTTGTAGCGCTTGGAAAAGTCGTCACGGGTCATCATGGGCGCCACATTGTAGCGGGCGCACAGGGCGATCAGTTCGGCCAGCCCCATTTTGGCCAGCCAGTCGGCGTTAAACACCACCCGGGTCCGTTGCGGGTCAAGCACCTTAAATACCTGCTCCGTATAGGTGCGGGTGTTTTCCTGAATTTTTTCGTTGGTCAGTTGGGGACGGGTTTCGGAACGGCCGGTGGGGTCACCGATGCGGGCGGTGAAATCGCCGATCAGCAGGATCACCTGGTGGCCCAGTTGCTGGAACCGGGCCAGTTGATGAAGCAGCACCGTGTGCCCCAGGTGGATGTCCGGCGCGGTGGGGTCGAACCCGGCCTTGACGGACAGGGAGCGGCCCTCTTTGGCGGCGGCCTTGAGTTGCTCGGCCAGGGCCCCTTCCGGAAGGGCCTCCACACAGCCCCGGGTGAGGACTTCCAGTTGCCTGTCGATGTCGGTCACGGCATCCCCTGATCGGTTACGGCCTGCCGCCCGGCTTCCTGCCGTTCCGCCAGCCACCCGTTGAGGGCTGCCATCAGCAGCAGGAACAGGGCCAGAAGCCCGGCGCGCGCCCACAATGCGTTACCGGGAAAGTTCCTCCACATAGGCCCGGTACGCGGTTTCATCCATCAATTCGTCCAGTGTGGCGGGGTCGGCCGGGCGCAAGGTGAACAACCACCCTTTCCCAAACGGATCGCCGTTGATTACCTCCGGCTGCGCCGCCAATGCGCCGTTGACCTCCAGAATTTCTCCAGCCAGCGGGGCCATTACCGCAGAAACGGTCTTGGTGGACTCCACTTCGGCCACCTCGTCACCGGCGGCAACCACCCGTCCGGCCTCGGGAAGATCCACAAACACAATGTCGCCCAAGGCGTCCTGGGCGTAGTCGGTGATGCCGACCACCACCCGTTCGCCCTCGTTCCGGGCCCACTCGTGGTCACGGGTGAAACGGACTGACTCAGCCATCGGCTCCCCCTCATAACGGGCCGCCCGAATGGGGGCGGCGCCGCGTCATGCTACAGGATTTCGTCGGGACGGAAAAAGAACGCAATTTCCTCGGCGGCAGTATCCGGGCCGTCGGAGCCGTGCACCGTGTTGGCGTCGATGCTCTCGGCAAAGTCGGCGCGAATGCTGCCTGGGGCCGCCTCCTTTGGGTTGGTGGCGCCCATCAATTCGCGGTTCTTGGCGATTGCGTTATCCCCCTCCAAGGCCATCACCACCACCGGACCGGAGATCATGAACGACACCAGATCCTTGAAGAACGGGCGCTCCCGGTGCACGCCGTAGAAATCCCCGGCGGTCTTTTCAGTAAGCTGGATCTTCTTCATGGCGGCCACACGCAGGCCCGCCTTCTCGAAGCGGCTGACGATGTCGCCGATCAGGTTGCGGGAGACGCCGTCCGGCTTGATGATCGAAAGGGTACGTTCCATGGTGCGATTCCTATGCCTTTTTATTTGCGGAGCCGTCCGCCAGGCTTGCCGCGATGGACAGGGAGTCCTTGTGCGGGATGTACGTGGCGGCGGCGTTGTCGGATTCCCAGACCATCACACGGCGGATAACGATTCGCTCGTCCGCCACGTGCTTGGTCAACATTTCACACACCCAGCGGGCGATGTTTTCCGCCGTCGGGTTGATCTCGGTAAAGGGGAAGACTTCATTCAGGTAGGTGTGGTCTACCTGGGCCAGCACCTCGCGGGTCTGCTCCTTGAGGGAGGCGAAGTCGAGGGCCATGCCCACCTCGTCCAACCGGTCGGATGCGGCAGTGACCACAACCTTCCAGTTGTGCCCGTGCAACCCCCCACATTTTCCGGCGTATCCCCTCAGGAGATGTGCGCCGGAAAAAGCCGTTTCGATGGTCACTTCGTACATGGCATCGACACGGCGCGGAGGCTGCCGCTGGCAGCCTGGATCAGCCTTGCTCCACCAACTCCAGCACAGCCATTTCGGCGGCGTCGCCGACGCGCTGGCGGGTGGGGATGATGCGGGTGTAGCCACCGGGGCGGTCCATAAAGCGGGGCGCCACCTCGTCGAACAAAACCTGTACCGGCCCCTTGCCGCGCAGGTAGGCGGCGGCCAGGCGGCGGGCGTGCACGGTATCAGCGCGGCCCAGAGTAATGAGCTTCTCGACGATCGGACGGATCTCCTTGGCCTTCTGCCGGGTGGTTTCGATCCGCCCGTGAAGAAACAGGGAGCTGGCCATGTTGCGCAGCATCGCGCGGCGATGGCTATGGCTGCGTCCGAACTTGCGACCTGCCTTTCTGTGCCTCATTTTCTACACCAACCTGAAATTATTATGCAAAAAACAAAAAAACCTGGGCCCGCTCCGGGCCAGCCCGCCTACGCCTCTTCGGCGACGGCGGCCTCGGGGATATCCACCCCGGACAGGTCCATACCCAGCTGCAAACCCATGTCCTCGAGCACTTCGCGGATCTCGTCCAGCGATTTTTTTCCGAAGTTCTTGGTCTTCAGCATCTCGTTCTCGGTGCGCTGCACCAACTCGGCCAGCGTGGCAATGCCGGCGCCCTTCAGGCAGTTAGCGGCACGCACGCTCAATTCCAGTTCACTTACGCGGCGGGACAGCATGCGGCCCAACTCGCTGGTGGCCTCCGGCTGCACCGGCTGCTGGGCCAGCTCCGCCTCATCGAAGTTGATGAAGATGGTCAGCTCGTCCTTGAGGATCTTGGCCGCAAATGCCACAGCGTCGTCGGGAGTCACGCTGCCATCGGTCCACACCTCGAGGGTCAACTTGTCATAGTCGGTGATGTGACCGACACGGGCGTTCTCAATGTTCACATTGACCCGCTGCACCGGCGAGAAGATCGCGTCCACCGGAACCATGCCGATCGGGTCTCCCTCCACCTTGTTCAGCGGGGCGGGAACATAACCACGACCGGTGTTGACCGTCATCTCCATGCGGAATTCCGCATCGGCGTTCAGGTTGGCCAGCACCAGGTTGGAGTTCAGCACCTGCACGTCCGGCGGGCAGCTGATGTCCGCGGCGGTCACCTCACCCGGCCCCTGCTTGGTCACTGAGATGGTGTGCTCAGCCGGAGAGTGGGCCTTAAGGCGCAGCTGCTTGATGTTGAGGACAATGTCGGTCACGTCCTCCCGCACACCCGGGATGTTGGTGAATTCGTGCAGGGCACCGTCAATGCGAATGCGGGTAACCGCCGCACCGGCAATGGACGAAAGCAGCACCCGCCGCAGCGCGTTGCCGATGGTGGTGCCGAAGCCCCGCTCAAACGGTTCGGCGGAGAATTTTCCGTAAGTCGCGGTCAGCGTGGACCGATCGACCTCGAGACCCGTGGGGGACTGAAAATCCGGCGTACGAATCAGCATGAATCCCTATCCCTTTCCGTCGTGTACGGCTTGTATCAACAGCGTGGGGACCAATAGCGCCCCACGTCCGGCTAGCGGGAGTAAAGCTCCACCACCAGCTGTTCGTTTACTTCCTGCTCGATCTGGTCGCGCTCCGGCCACTGGGCCATGTGCCCGGTAAACGTCGCTGGCTCCACCTTGAGCCAGGCCGGAAGACCACGACCCAGAACGCTCTCCATGGCCTCCGCCACGTATGCGTTTTCGCGGGCCTTGTCCTTGACAGTGATCTGCTCACCCACGCGCACGGCGTAGGAGGAGATGTCCACCTTGCGACCGTTGACCTTCACGTGCCCGTGGTTGACTAACTGGCGGGCTTGGGCGCGACTCTTGGCAAAACCAAGCCGGTACACCACGCTGTCCAGCCGGGTTTCCAGCATGGCCATCAGGTTGTGACCGGTGATGCCCGGTCGCTTGGCAGCCTTTTCGTACAGGTTCCGGAACTGCTTCTCGAGCATTCCGTACATGCGCTTGATCTTCTGCTTCTCACGCAACTGAACCTGATAATCGGACGGCTTCTTCGGGCGACGGCTCTGGCCGTGCTGACCCGGAATATAGGCCCGGCGGTCGATCGCACACTTCTCCTTGAAGCAGCGGTCACCCTTCAAAAACAGCTTGACGCCTTCGCGCCGGCACAGCCGGCAAACGGAATCGGTATAGCGAGCCACTTGACTAACCTGCCCTTACACGCGGCGACGTTTGCACGGCCGGCACCCGTTGTGCGGAATCGGCGTAACGTCGCGAATAATGGAAATTTTAAGACCCGAAGCAACCAAGGCACGCACCGCGGATTCACGGCCCGGACCCGGTCCCTTAACCTGCACTTCAACCTCGCGCATGCCGTGCTCCATGGCGTTGCGGCTGGCGACCTCACCGGCCCTCTGCGCGGCATACGGGGTGCTCTTGCGCGAACCCTTGAAACCCTGACCGCCTGCGGAAGCCCAGGCAACCACGTTGCCCTGACGATCGCTGACCGTGACGATGGTGTTGTTGAACGTCGCCTGGATGTGGGCGATGCCCAGCGGCACGTTCTTCTTTTCCTTGCGTTTTCCGCGGGTAACCATTCTCTATGACCCCTACTTCTTCTTGCCCGGAATGGCAACGGAGCGCCCCTTGCGGGTGCGGGCGTTGGTCTTGGTGCGCTGACCGCGCACCGGGAGACCACGACGATGACGCAAACCCCGGTAGCAACCGATGTCCATCATGCGCTTGATATCCATCTGCACCTTGCGCCGGAGATCACCCTCGACGGTGTAGCTCTCTTCCAGCTCATCGCGCAGCTTAACCAGATCGGCCTCGGTCAGGTCCCGCCCCTTGGTGGCCGGATCAATACCCAGCTTTTTGAGAAGCTGGGCAGCCAAAGACCGCCCCAACCCGTAAATCGCGGTCAGACCGATGTCGATCCGCTTGTCCGGGGAAATGTCGACGCCAACAAGACGTGCCACCGCTAACTCCTCCTACCCCTGCCGCTGCTTGTGCTTGGGATTCTCACAGATGACGCGCACCACACCGCGGCGGCGAATCACCTTGCATTTGTCACAAATCGGTTTGACCGAAGACCGTACTTTCATTGCAGCACCTTTTGTTTGCCACAACCGTAATCACACTGAGGACGCACCCGGAGGCGCCACCCCTCAAACACCAACCGCCGCCCTTACGGCAGCGTAAACCGAATCCACGGAACCTCCGGCCACCACCTCCGTGAGCAACCCCCGCTCGCGGTAGTAAGCCAGCAACGGCTCCGTATTGTCCGCGTACACCTTGAGGCGCTCGCGAATCACCTGCTCCCGGTCATCATCCCGCTGGAACAGCTCTCCGCCGCACTTGTCGCAAACACCGCCCACCCTGGTCGGAGCAAACACCGCGTGGTACATGGCCTGGCAGGCGCGACAGGTGCGGCGCCCGCTAAGCCGCTCCACCACGGCTTCCTCCGCCACCATAAATGCGGCGACCCGTTCAATGGGTGCGGAAAAGTCCGATAGTATATCATCCAGCGCCCGGGCTTGACCAGTGGTTCTTGGAAATCCATCCAGAATATATCCACCGGCGCATTCCGGCCCGGCCAGCTTGTCCCGGACGATGCCGATCACGACTTCGTCCGGGACCAACTGACCCGCGTCCATGAACTCCCTGGCCTTTTTGCCCATTGGTGTGCCGTCCGCCACCGCCTGGCGCAGAATGTCGCCGGTAGAGACCTGGCACAGGCCGAACTCGTCGGCCAGCCGTGAGGCCTGGGTGCCCTTGCCAGCCCCCGGAGGTCCAAGGAAGATCAGGCGCACGTTACGAGTGCCTTCCGCGAACACGGCCCTTTTTCAGGAACCCTTCGTAGTTGCGCTGAATCATGTGGGTCTCGATCTGCTGGGCCGTATCCAGCCCCACGCCCACCACAATCAGCAACGAGGTGCCACCGAAGTAGAACGGCAGGTTGGCCTTGTTGATCAGAATCTCGGGGATGACGCAGACGATCGCCAGATAGACCGCACCCGCGAAGGTAATGCGGGTAAGCACATAATAGATGTACTCGGTGGTTTTGGATCCGGGCCGGATGCCGGGAATAAACCCACCACTTTTCTTCATGTTGTCGGCGATGTCCTGGGGATTCAGAACCACCGCCGTGTAGAAGAACGCGAAGAATACGATCAGGGTGACGTAGAGCGCCGTGTAGACGAACTGTCCGGGCCCGAGCATGGTCGCAATTTCCTGCACCCACGGAATGGTGATGAAGCCCGCAATGGTCGCGGGGAAGGCGATCAGTGAACTGGCGAAGATCGGCGGAATCACACCCGCGGTGTTGATCTTCAGCGGGATGTGCGTATTCTGGCCCCCGTACACCCGATTGCCCACCACCCGGCGGGCATACTGTACCGACAGCTTGCGCCGCCCGGATTCCAGAAACACAATGGCCGCAATCACCACCGCCATCATTACCAACAAACCGCCAATCAGCACGATGTTCAGCTGGCCGGTTTCGTACAGCTGGTAGGTGTTGACGATACCTGCAGGCATGCCCGCCACGATACCGGAGAAGATGATCAGGCTGATGCCGTTGCCGATGCCCCGCTCCGTAACCTGCTCACCCAGCCACATGAGGAAGGCGGTGCCCCCCACCAGCGTGATGATGGTCATGGCGCGGAACGACCAGCCCGGATCGAGGACGAATTGCCCCCCCTCCATCCCTTCCAGGCCGAAGGCGATGCCGGTGGCCTGGACCAAGGCAATGGCCACGGTCAGGTAACGAGTATACTGGGTAATCACCCGCCGACCGGCCTCACCCTCCTTGGAAAGAGCCGCCAGGGTAGGCACCACCACCGTCATCAACTGCATGATGATCGAGGCAGAAATGTACGGCATGATGCCGAGGGCGACAATGGTCACCCGCGACAGGGCACCGCCGGAGAAAATGTCGAGAAACCCCATAATGGCGCCACCCCGCTCCAGCAGGAAGCCGGACAGAGCGTCACCATTGATACCGGGGGTCGGGATATGGGCGGCCAGCCGATAAATCGTCAGCACGCCCAGGGTGAACAGAATCCGGGAGCGAAGCTCCGGGATCTTGAAGATATTTTGTACAACCGATCCGAGACGACCGAACACGGCGCGCCCCTAAACGATTTCTACGCTGCCACCGGCGGCTTCGATCTTTGACCGTGCACTGCCGCTGACTGCTTGCACCCGAACCTTCACGGCACGGGTCAGTTCCCCATCCCCAAGCACTTTAACGCGCTTGGCCGACTTGCGGACCAGTCCACGCTCGTGCAGGAGTTCCGCAGTCACCTCGTCCACGCCTTGCAGGTCGTTCAGGGTGCTCACGTTAATCACGGCAAACTCAACCCGAAACGGGTTGTGGAAACCGCGCTTCGGAACCCGCCGGATGAGCGGCATCTGGCCACCCTCGAATCCGGGTCCCTTTCCATTGGAACGGGCGTACTGGCCCTTCTGGCCGCGGCCGGACGTCTTGCCGGTACCGGAACCCGGACCCATTCCCAGGCGCTTGGCCTTCTTGCGGGCGCCCGGCGCCGGTTTGAGCTGATTGTATTGCATTACTTGCCTCCCTCGATCACCGTGATCCACGGGGTGACCTTATTGATCATTCCACGGATTTCAGGGGTATCGAGACGTTCCACGATCTGATGGGTGCGCTTGAAACCGAGCCCCTTGATGGTGGCCTTCAGTTTCGGCTTGGTACCGTGCATGCTGCGGGTCAGTTGCAACCGCAGCACCGGCCCGGTCGCTGCCTTTTTGGCCGCGGGCTTGACCACCTTGGCTTCCACGGCCTTGGCGGGCACCTCTACCTTGGCCTTGGCGGCAGCAGCCTTCTTGGCCGGCGCCTTGGCGGCGGCAGGCTTCTTGGCTGCAGGCTTCTTCTCGGCGGCCTTGGCGGCGGCCGGCTTCTTGGCCGCGGGCTTTGCAGCGGCCTTTTTAGCCGGCGCCTTCTTCTCCGGAGCTTTCTCGTCAGCCATGGTCTAGATCTCCTCGCCCGGAGACTGACGGGACCGACGGATATCATCCGGGTGCCGGAGGCTCTTCAGGCCTTCAATGGTTGCACGCAGGGTGTTGGCGTGGCTGCCGCCGTTGGTGACCTTGCTCACCACGTTACGGATACCGGCAGCCTCCATCACGGCACGAACAGCACCGCCGGCAATCACGCCGCGTCCCTCACGGGCCGGCTTGATCACCACCCGACCAGCACCCCAGGAACCCAACACCTCGTAGGGAATGGTGCCGTTAATCAGCGGCACTTCCACCATTGAGGCCTTGGCCTTCTCAATCCCCTTGCGAATCGCTTCGGGAACCTCGCGGGCCTTGCCGTTACCAAAACCCACCTGGCCGTTGCCATCACCCACCACCACCAAGGCTGCGAAGGAAAAGCGTTTACCGCCCTTCACCACCTTTGCGGTCCGGTTGATATGCACCACCTTTTCGTGGAGTGTCTCTTCTTCTTGATACGCCATTTGATCCGTACCTGTTCTCCACCGGCGGTTTTACGCTACCGGCGCTTCCATTTCCCGCACTAAAACTGCAGACCGCCCTTGCGCGCGCCATCGGCCAACGCAGCCACCCGACCGTGATAGCGGTAACCCGCCCGATCGAACACCGCATTCACCACCTTCTTCGACTTGGCCCGCTCGGCCAGCAACTCTCCCACCCGTCCGGCAGTGGCCACCGACATGGACTTTCCGTCCACCCGGGCCGCTTCCTCGCGGCTGGACGCGGCCGCCAGCGTATGGCCCGCCGCATCATCAATCAACTGGGCATAGATGTACCGGCTGCTGCGGAACACCGCCAGACGCGGACGCTCCACGCTGCCCGAGATCTTCTTGCGGACCCGGACCCGGCGCCGGTCGCGCAGCTCTACTTTTTTTGCCGTCTTTGCCACAATTTCACCTGTTACTTCTTACCGCTCTTGCCTTCCTTACGGCGAATTCGCTCGTCGGAATAGGCGATACCCTTGCCCTTGTAGGGCTCTGGTGGACGCAGCTTGCGGATATTGGCCGCCACCTGTCCCACGAGGGCCTTGTCAATTCCCTTCACCACAACCGCGGTGTTGCCGTCCACGGCGAACTGAATGCCGTCCGGCGCGTCAATCTCAACCGGATGGGAGAAGCCCAGGGACATGCTGATGCCGCTGCCCTTCATCTGGGCACGGTAACCGACACCGGTCAGCACCAGGCGGCGCTCAAACCCGTTCGATACCCCGGTCACCATGTTCGACAGATCCGCGCGCATCAGGCCGTGACGGGCACGCGCCTCGCGGGAATCGTTGGCCCGCACCACTCGCGCGGTGTCGCCGTCAATTTCAACGCCGGTGTGCATCTCGACCACCCGGTCCAACTGGCCCTTCGGCCCTTTCACACTTACCTGGCCGCCGGCCACCGAAACGGTGACGCCGGACGGAATGGCAACGGGAAGCAATCCAATACGTGACATGATTTCCTCCCTACCAGACCGCGCAGAGCACTTCGCCGCCGATGCCCTGCCGACGCGCTTCCTTGTCGGTGAGCAATCCACGGCTGGTGGAAACCACCGCCACCCCGAAGCCACCCTGAATCCAGGGAATGTCGCTCTTGGTGACGTACTGGCGCAGGCCCGGCTTGCTGAGGCGCCGCAGCCCCTCGATGGCGCAACGGCCGTCCACATACTTCAAATCCACACGCAGGGTCGGGTGGCCGCCTTCCGGCTGGAAACGCTCAAACCCGGAGATGTAGCCTTCACGCTTCATCAGGGTGAGGATATCCGCCTTCAACCGGCTGGCCGGAACCAGGGTGGTGGGACGCTGCCGCATGGTCGCATTGCGAATGCGGGTCAGCAGGTCGGCAATGGGGTCAGTCATACTCATGATGTCACTCCCTTACCAGCTCGACTTGACCACGCCCGGGATGCGGCCGCTCAATGCTTCCTGACGGAAGCAGATACGACACATCTCGAACCGGCGCATAAACCCGCGCGGACGACCGCACACCCGGCAGCGGTTGCGGGAGCGAACCGGCCACTTGGGGCGGGCCGCCTTGGCAATCATCGACTTCTTGGCCACTTTAAGGTCCTTCCTACACTTACTTGCGGAACGGCATGCCAAACTGCCTCAACAGCGCCCGACCTTCATCGTCGGTCTTGGCGGTTGTCACGAAACAGATGTTCATGCCGTGAATTCCCTCGGTCTTCTCGAACTCGATTTCCGGGAAGATCAATTGCTCTTTCAGCCCCAGCGAATAATTGCCCCGGCCGTCAAACCCCTTGGCGGACACCCCCCGGAAATCGCGAATACGCGGCAGCGACAGGCTGATCAAGCGGTCAATGAACTCGTACATGCGAGTGCCTCGCAGGGTCACCTTGCAGCCGATGGGCATCCCCTCACGCAGACGGAACCCGGCGATTGCCTTGCGGGAGCGGGTCACCACCGGCTTCTGACCGCTGATGGCGGCCATCTCATCCACCGCCGAATCCAGCAGCTTGCCGTTGCTGATCGCCTCGCCAAGGCCGATGTTAAGAACCACCTTGGTGACCTTCGGCACGCGCATGACGTTGGTGATACCCAGTTCGCTTTGCAGCGCGGGGATAATTTCGGTTTTGTATTTCGCTTGCAAGCGGCTCATTTGCACGCCATCCCGTAAAAACTATTTTTTGTCCAGACTCTCGCCGCACTGCTTGCAGACGCGCATCTTTTTGCCGTCCGCCAGCGGCTTGCAGCCCACTCGAGTGGCCTTGCCACAGCTACCACACACCACCATGACATTGGAGGCCTCGATCGCTGCCTCATGCTCGAGGATGCCACCCTGCTGGTTCTTGGCGTTCGGCTTGGTGTGGCGCTTGATCATGCGCACACTTTCGACCACCACCTTGCCCTTCTTGGGCTGAACCTGCAGCACCTTGCCCTGCTTGCCGGTGTCCTTGCCGGTGATCACCACCACCTGGTCATCCTTGCGGATTTTCAGCGAAGCACCCATTACACAACCTCCGGAGCCAGCGACACGATCTTCATGTACTTCTTCCAGCGCAGCTCACGGGCCACCGGACCGAAGATACGGGTGCCGACCGGCTCGCCGTCCTTGCCGATGAGCACCGCGGCGTTCTCGTCGAAGCGAATGTAGCTACCGTCCTCGCGGCGCACTTCCTTCTTGGTGCGCACTACCACGGCCTTGACCACATCGCCCTTCTTGACCCCCGCGTGCGGGATGGCCTGCTTGACGGTGCCAACGATCTCGTCGCCGAGACTGGCGTAGCGGCGGCGCGAACCACCCACCACGTGAAAGCACATGAGCTTTTTGGCGCCGGAATTATCGGCGACCTGCAGCATCGTTTGCGGTTGAATCACGACAACACCTCAACAACACGCCAGCGCTTGTTCTTGGACAGGGGGCGAGTCTCCACCAGGCGAACCCGGGAACCCTCCTTGGCCACACCTTGCTCGTCATGGGCATACAGCTTCACACGCTGCCGGACCACACGCTTGTACAGCGGATGCCGAAGCTTGCGCTCGGTCTGCACCACGACGGTCTTTTCCATGCGGTCACTGATGACCACGCCCTCGACAACCTTGCGCCGCGCGCGATCGTCGCCCTGCTGCTCAACATTTGCCATTTTAGGCTCCTGCCTCTTTCTCTTTGATCACAGTCAGCGCCCGGGCAATCTCCCGGCGCACCTGACTGGGCCGTGCCGGACTTGCCATGCCACCGGTCACGGACTGAAAACGCAGATTGAAGAGCTCCTTGCGCAGACCAGCGACCTGTTCACGCAGCTTGGCAACGTCTTTCTTGCGCATCTCCTGGGCGTTCATCAGTGCTCCTCCCGCTTCACAATCCGACACGGAACCGGTAGCTTGGCCACGGCGCGACGGAGCGCCCCCATGGTCATCTCCTCGTTGGCGCCGCCCATTTCGAACATGATCCGGCCCGGCCGCACCACGGCTACCCAATACTCGGGCGAACCCTTGCCCTTACCCATACGGGTCTCCTGGGCCTTCTTGGTGATCGGCTTGTCCGGGAAGATCCGGATCCACACTTTGCCGCCACGCTTCACGTGGCGGGTCATGGCAATACGCGCCGACTCAATCTGGCGTGAAGTGATCCAGCCACACCCGTCAGCCTTGATACCGTAGTCGCCGAAGGCCAGTGAGTTGCCGCTGCTGGCGGCACCCTTCATGCGCCCCTTGAACGTCTTGCGATGGCGAATTTTCTTGGGACTGAGCATCGTCTATCCAAACCACAAGCGGGCCGCCATGCGCGGCCCAAAACAATCAGAAAGTCTGCTAACGGGCCTCCGGCAGCACGTCACCGTTGTAGATCCACACCTTGATGCCGATCCGCCCGTAGGTGGTGTGCGCCTCGGCGGCGCCGTAATCAATATCTGCGCGAAGAGTGTGCAGGGGCACCCGGCCTTCCCGGTACCATTCGGTGCGCGCAATCTCGGCACCGGCCAGACGACCGGAACAGGTGATTTTAACGCCTTTTGCTCCGAATCTCAAGGCCGAAGCCACACTCTTCTTCATGGCCCGCCGGAAAGCGATCCGCTTCTCCAGCTGCTGCGCCACGCTCTCGGCCACCAGGGTGGCGTTGGTCTCGGGCTTTTTGATCTCGCGGATGTTGATGTACACCTCGGAGGAGGTCATCTTGTCCAGATCGGACTTCAACTTGTCCACCTCGGCCCCCTTGCGGCCGATAATCACGCCAGGGCGCGCGGTGTGCAGGTTGAGCCGCAGCTGCTTGCCCGAGCGCTCGATCTCCACCTTGGCCAGCCCCGCGTGATACAGGCGGGATTTGACCATTTTGCGGATCTTGAGATCCTCGTGCAGGGCGTCGGCGTAACCACGCTTGTTGGAGAACCAGACGGACTCCCACCCCTTGATGTAACCGAGCCGGAACCCGATCGGATGTACCTTTTGACCCACGTCGTGTCTCCCTAACCCGCTGCCTTGCCGTCCGGAGCGACCACCACGGTAATGTGGCTGGTGCGCTTCAAAATCCGGCCCGCGCGGCCCTGTGCCCGCGGGCGGAACCGCTTCAGGGTCGGACCCTGATCGGCCCAGCAACTGGAAATAACCAACTGATCCACATCGCCCACCTCCCGGTCCTCGGCGTTGGCGACGGCGCTTTTAAGCACCTTCTCCACCACCCGGGCCGCGGCCTGGGGCATAAACTTGAGCCGGTTCAGCGCGTCACCCGCCCGGTCGCCGCGAATGGTGTCCAACACCAGACGCACCTTGGTCGGGGAGATGCGAAGAAATTTTGCCGTTGCACGTACCTGCGACATGACTTACCTGCCCTTGCTCTTCTTTTCGCTTTTCACGTGACCCCGATAAGTACGGGTCGGGGAAAACTCGCCGAGCTTGTGGCCCACCAGGTTTTCCGTCACATACACCGGAATAAACTGCTTGCCGTTGTGCACGTGGAAGGTAAGACCCACCATGTCCGGGCTGATCATCGAGCGGCGCGACCAGGTCTTGATCACCTGACCACCACCGGCGGCCTGATTCTTTTCCACCTTGCGAGCCAGGGACTCGTCAATAAACGGGCCCTTTTTTAGCGAACGCGGCATAACCTTCTACCTCAAAAAAACGTCTGCGCGAATTACTTGCGCCGGCGGCTGACAATCAGCCTGTCGGTGCGCGGATTGTTGCGCGTGCGATACCCCTTGGCGGGCGTGCCCCACGGGCTGACCGGATGCCGGCCACCGGCGGTCTTGCCTTCACCACCACCCAACGGGTGATCCACCGGGTTCATGGCCACGCCACGCACCTTCGGACGACGGCCCTTCCAGCGGGAACGGCCGGCCTTGCCGATGCTCACGCTGTCATGATCGGTATTGCCTACCTGACCGATGGTCGCCATGCACTCGATGCGCACCTTGCGCACTTCGCCGGAACGAAGCCGAAGCAGGGCATACACCCCCTCCTTGGCCATCAGCTGCACCGAAGAACCGGCCGAACGGGCGATTTTGCCGCCGCCTCCCGGCTGAAGTTCCACGTTGTGCACCGCAGTCCCCAGGGGAATTCCCGCCAGCGGCATGGCATTGCCCGGATGGACCTCCACCCGCTCATCGGCGACAACCGAATCACCCACCTTCACCCCCAACGGATGCAGGATGTAGCGGCGCTCGCCATCGGCGTAGCAGATCAGCGCAATGCGGGCGGAACGGTTCGGATCGTACTCAATCGCTTCCACGCGACCCGGCACGCCCGGCTTGTTGCGCCGGAAGTCGATGATCCGCAGCTTGCGCTTGTGCCCGCCACCCCGGCGACGCATGGTAATGCGGCCGTTATTGTTGCGACCACTGATACGGGTCTTCTTTTCGACCAGCGCCTTGTGCGGCTCGTTGCCCTGGGTGATCTCGTCAAACCCGGACACACTCATGTTGCGGCGACCCGGCGAGGTCGGCTTGTATGGGCGAATCGGCATCGGTCGGTCCTTACTCGAACAGGTTCAGGGTGTGGCCCTCGGCCAGGGTCACGGTGGCCCGCTTGCGGTCCGGACGGCGGCCGATGGAGCGGCCCTGCCGCTTGACCTTGCCCTTGCGCATGGCGGTGTTCACCTTCGCCACCTTGACGTTGAAGATGGTTTCCACTGCCTTGGCCACTTCCACCTTGTTGGCGCTGCGAGCGATCTCGAAGACCACGCAACGGCCGTCATTGGCATCCGCCATGCTCTTCTCCGAGAGCACCGGCTTGATCAGGATGGTATGCGGATCACGCTGCATTGGAGCCCCCTTCAAAGTGCGCCAGGGCGTCTTTGGAGATCAGCAGGCGATGCGCGGTCACCACGTCGTAGGGAGTCAGGTCGTTGGCTTCCACCACCACGACACCCGGAACGTTGCGACTGGCCAGCCCGAGGGTTTCATTCAATTCCGTAACCACCAGAATGGTCCCCTGCGGGGCATCCAGCTGCTTGAGCACGGTGACAAATTCCTTGGTCTTCGGGGCGGACAACTCCAGCTCCCCGAGGGCCGCCAGACGACCGTCACGCAACGCCTGAGAGAGCGCCACCTGCAACGCGGCACGCACCTTCTTGCGCGGCATACGATAGGAGTAGTCCCGCGGCTGCGGCCCCTGCGCCACACCACCACCCTTCCACAAGGGAGAACGGTTGGAACCCGCGCGCGCCCGGCCGGTGCCCTTCTGGCGCCACGGCTTCTTGCCGCCGCCGCTCACCATGCCACGGTCTTTGGTAGCGTGGGTGCCCTGGCGACGGGAAGCCTGCTCCCGGACCACAACCTCGTGCAGCAGCGCGGTGTTGTTGGGACGCGCAAACACGGCGTCCTGCACATCCACACTGCCGGACTTCTTTCCGGTCTGGGCATATACGTCGATTTTTGCCATCTTCGTTACCCTTTCACCGCCGGCCGGATCACCACCAGGCTGCCGACCGGTCCGGGAACTGCGCCCTTGACCAGAATCAGATTCTCTTCCGGCAACACCTGGTGCACCTTCAGGTTCTGAACGGTGCGCTGCTTGCTGCCCATGTGGCCCGGCAGTTTCTTGTTCTTGAACACACGACCCGGCCATGCGCACTGCCCCAGCGATCCCGGTTCACGCACGTTGTGCGAACCGTGCGACTTGGGGCCGGAACTGAAGTTGTGCCGCTTGATGGTACCGGCAAAGCCCTTGCCGATACTGGTGCCGGTCACGTCCACCTTCTGCCCGCCCTCGAACAGGTCCGCACCCACCTGATCGCCCACGCTCACGTCCCACGCGCCGCGGAACTCCCGCAGGTTGCGCAGCAGCTTGCCGCCGGCGTTCTTCAGGTGGCCGATACGGGCCTTGGTCAGGTGTTTTTCCTTGGCCACCCCGAAGCCCAGTTGGGTGGCTTCATAGCCGTCCCGCTCCATGGTCTTCTTTTGGGTGACCACGCATGGCCCGGCCTCGATCACGGTGACCGGTACAACCCGGCCCTCGTCGTCGAACACCTGGGTCATGCCCAGTTTGGATCCGATCAGTCCGCTCATGGCTAAATCTTGATCTCCACATCCACGCCGGCCGACAGGTTGATCTTCATCAGCGCATCCACCGTCTCCGGGTTGGGCTGCACGATATCGATCAGCCGCTTGTGCGTCCGGATCTCAAACTGCTCGCGGGACTTCTTGTCCGTATGAACCGAGCGGTTCACCGTGAACTTGTTAATCCGCGTGGGCAGGGGAATCGGTCCCACGACGACGGCCCCGGTGCGCCCGACGGTGTCCACGATTTCTTCCATGGACTTGTCGAGCAGCCGGTGGTCATACGCCTTGAGGCGAATCCGGATTTTTTGGCTGGCGGTTATCATCGCTAACAGCTCCGTGCTTGCAGCATCGTTGGGTTCCCAAACAAACGAGGGGGACCCGTTACTCCAGAATCTTGCTGACGACGCCGGCGCCGACGGTGCGGCCGCCCTCGCGAATCGCGAAGCGCAGCCCCTCGTCCATCGCGATCGGGGTGATCAGCGTCACCTCCATCGCAATGTTGTCGCCCGGCATCACCATCTCCACACCCTCTTCCAGCGTCGCGACGCCGGTGACGTCGGTGGTCCGGAAGTAGAACTGCGGACGGTATCCGTTAAAGAACGGCGTGTGACGGCCGCCCTCTTCCTTGGTCAAAATGTACGCTTCCGCTTTGAACTTGGTGTGCGGCGTGATCGAACCCGGCTTCGCCAGAACCTGACCCCGCTCCACTTCGTCCTTCTTGGTGCCGCGCAGAAGCACACCCACGTTGTCTCCCGCCTGCCCCTGATCCAGAAGCTTGCGGAACATCTCAACACCGGTCACCGTGGTCTTGGTGGTGTCGCGGATGCCGACGATCGACACCTCCTCGCCCACCTTCACGATGCCACGCTCCACACGGCCGGTTACCACCGTGCCGCGACCGGAAATCGAGAACACGTCCTCGATCGGCATCAGGAACGTCTTGTCGATGTCGCGCTCCGGGGTCGGGATGAACGCATCCACCTCGGCCATCAGCTTCAGCACCGGACCGCACTTGGCGCAGTCCGCTCCGCCACAGCCACACTCCAGCGCCTGCAGCGCGGAGCCCGGAATGATCGGGGTGTCGTCGCCCGGGAACTCGTACTTGTCCAGCAGCTCGCGGATTTCCAGCTCCACCAGCTCCAGCAGCTCCGGATCGTCCACCTGGTCCACCTTGTTCAGGAACACCACGATGTACGGAACGCCCACCTGACGCGCCAGCAGGATGTGCTCGCGGGTCTGCGGCATCGGACCGTCCGCCGCCGACACCACCAGAATCGCGCCGTCCATCTGCGCCGCACCGGTGATCATGTTCTTCACATAGTCGGCGTGACCCGGGCAGTCCACGTGCGCATAGTGGCGGTTCGCGGTCTGGTACTCGATGTGCGCCGTCGAGATCGTGATCCCGCGCTCGCGCTCTTCCGGCGCCTTGTCGATCTGGTCGTACGCCGTCGCCGATGCACCGCCGTGCTTCGACAGCACCGTGGTGATCGCCGCCGTCAGCGTCGTCTTCCCGTGGTCAACGTGGCCAATCGTGCCTACGTTTACGTGGGGCTTGCTGCGATCAAACGTCTCCTTGCCCATGACCTTCCGCGCTCCTCTTAGACCTTAAAATTCCGTAAAACCTGCAAAAAACCTACGAACCCTTCACCCGGGCCACAATCTCATCCGTAATGTTCTTGGGAACCGGCTCGTAATGAGAAAACAGCATGGTGAAGGTGGCGCGCCCCTGGGTCATGGAGCGCAACTGGGTGGCATACCCGAACATTTCCGCCAGCGGCACCTGGGAACTGATCACCTGCGCACCGGCGCGGGCTTCCATCCCCTGAATGCGGCCCCGGCGGGAGTTCAGGTCGCCGATCACATCGCCCATGTAATCCTCGGGAACGATCACCTCGTTGGACATGATCGGCTCAAGGATCTGCGGGCTCGCCTTGGCTGCACCCGCCTTGAAAGCCATGGAGCCAGCCACCTTGAACGCCATTTCGGAGGAGTCCACATCATGGTAGGAGCCGTCAAACACGACCGCCTTGATGTCCACCATGGGATACCCGGCCAACACGCCGTTCTCCATGGCCTCCTCGATGCCCTTACCAGCCGGCCCGACGAACTCCTTGGGCACGGTACCACCGACCACGGCGCTCTCGAACACAAACCCGGAACCCGGCTCCAGCGGCTCCAGACGAACCCACACGTGACCGTACTGACCACGGCCACCAGACTGGCGGACAAACTTGCCCTCCACCTCGACCGTCTTGGTGATGGTCTCGCGATAGGCCACCTGGGGCTTGCCCACGTTGGCTTCCACCTTGAACTCCCGGCGCATGCGGTCGACCAGAATCTCCAGGTGCAACTCACCCATCCCGGACAGGATGACCTCGCCAGTCTCCTCGTCGGTCTGCACGCGCATGGACGGATCCTCCTGGAGCAGCTTGCCCAGGGCCACGCCCATCTTCTGGTGATCGTCCTTGGTCTTCGGCTCGATGGCCACCGAGATCACCGGCTCCGGGAACGTCATCCGCTCCAGCACGATCTCGTGATCGCCGTCGCACAGGGTATCGCCGGTGGTGGTGTCCTTCAGACCCACCACGGCAGCGATGTCGCCGGCGCGGATCTCGGTGATCTCCTCGCGCTTGTTGGCGTGCATCTGCAGCAGGCGACCGATGCGCTCCTTCTTGCCCTTCACCGAGTTGTAGGCGTAGGACCCGGCGGACAGCACACCGGAGTAAACACGAATAAAGGTCAGGTTGCCCACATAGGGGTCGGTGGCCACCTTGAAGGCCAGCGCCGAGAACGGCTCCTCGTCGACGAACTTGCGGACCTGCGGCTCCTCACCCTCCTCGACTTCGCCCACCACCTGACCGATATCGGCCGGACTCGGCAGGTAGTCCACCACCGCATCCAGCAGGGTTTGCACGCCCTTGTTCTTGAACGCGGTGCCGCACAGGCACGGCACGATCTGCAGGGCCAGACACCCCTTGCGGATGGCCGCGCGAATCTCGGCGGAACCAATCTCCTCACCCTCCAGGAAGCGCTCCATGATGGCGTCGTCAAAGTCGGCGGCCGCCTCGATCAGCTTCTCCCGGTACTCCTCGGCCTGATCCTTCAGGTTGGCCGGAATCTCCTCGACCGTGTACTCGGCGCCCATGGTCTCATCCTTGAACAGGATGGCCTTCATCTCCACTAGGTCCACGTGACCCTGGTACTGGTCCTCGGAGCCAATGGGGATCTGCATCATCACCGGGCGAGCCTGAAGGCGGTCCACCAGGGTTTGCACGCTCTTGAAAAAGTCGGCGCCCATGCGGTCCATCTTGTTCATGAAACAGATGCGCGGGACCTTGTACTTGTTGGCCTGACGCCACACGGTCTCGGACTGGGGCTCCACGCCGCTCACCGAGTCGAACACTGCCACGGCGCCGTCCAGCACGCGCAGGGAACGCTCCACCTCGATGGTGAAATCCACGTGGCCCGGGGTATCAATGATGTTGACGTGGTACTGCTCGCCGTCACGCTTCCAGTAACAGGTGGTGGCAGCGGAGGTGATGGTGATACCACGCTCCTGCTCCTGCTCCATCCAGTCCATGGTGGCCGCGCCGTCATGCACCTCGCCGATTTTGTGCGAGACACCGGTGTAGAACAGAATGCGCTCTGTGGTGGTGGTCTTGCCGGCATCGATGTGGGCCATGATGCCGATGTTGCGCCACCGGTTCAGTGCGTATGTGCGTGCCATTGAGATCTAGCCCCGAATCAACAAAAAATCGAAATACCGAAAAAAACCTAGAACCGGAAGTGCGCGAAGGCCCGGTTCGCATCCGCCATGCGGTGCGTATCCTCGCGCTTCTTGTACGCGCCACCGGTCTTGCCCACCGCATCCATCAACTCCTGCGCAAGCTTCTCATGCATGGACTTACCGGAACGCTCCTTGGCGTAACGGACCAGCCAACGCAGAGCCAGCGCGGTGCGCCGCTCATTGCGCACCTCCATCGGTACCTGGTAGGAGGCGCCACCCACCCGGCGGGACTGAACCTCCACCGTGGGGCGCAGATTCTCCATGGCCTCTTCAAACACTTCGCGACCGTCCCGACCCACCTTCTCCTGGATGCGATCGAAGGCACTGTACACCAAGCTTTCAGCCACCCCCTTCTTGCCGTCCTTCATGATGATGTTCACCAGACTGGCCACCAGCACGTCACCGTACTTGGGGTCCGGAAGCGGAATCCGCTTTTGGGCACTGCTCCTGCGTGACATTCTCGATACCTCCCGTTACTTGGGCCGCTTGGCGCCGTACTTGGAACGACCGCGACGGCGGTCGTTCACGCCTGACGTATCCAGCGCGCCACGCACAATGTGATAACGCACACCCGGAAGGTCCTTCACACGACCGCCGCGGATCAGCACGATGCTGTGCTCCTGCAGATTGTGGCCGACACCTGGAATGTAGGAGGTTACCTCCATCCCGTTGGTGAGGCGCACACGGGCAACCTTGCGCAGCGCCGAGTTCGGCTTCTTCGGCGTGGTGGTGTAAACACGCACACACACGCCGCGCTTCTGCGGACAGCTCTTGAGCGCCGGACTCTTGGTCCGGGTAATCATCTTCTTGCGGCCCTTGCGGACCAGCTGGCTGATGGTAGGCATACGACCCCTTCAGACAAACCCAAAAAAACGCGATACGCGCGGCATTCGCGCACTTGCGGAAAAGCTCGGTATTCTAGACTGATTAAAGGGCCGCGTCAATCCCCATCCGGGCGGATTTTTTTCGCTTACCCGATTCCCGACCCCGGCACGCGGCAATATCCGGCGACCCGAAAACCGTGAACGATTCGCCGGCCCGGACCCGCCGACGGCACCCCGGTCACAGGATGCGGTTGTCAATCAGTCGGGTGGTCTCCACTCGCGCCGCCACCAGCAGCACCGTACCGGGAACCAGTTCCGGCACCGGCTCCAGGGTTTTCGGATGGCAGGCGGCCACATACTCCACCTCTGCCCCCGCGGCCTCCAGCACGCAGACCATCTCCGCCAGCACCGGCCCCGGGTCCCGCACCCCCTCCGCGAAGCGCTCCGCCCCCCGGGCCAGGCTGTCCGGCACCGCCCGCGCCCGCCCCCGCGCCTCCGGGGACAGATAGCGGTTGCGGGAACTGAGTGCCAGCCCGTCCGCCTCGCGCACGATGGGGCACACCACAATCTCCGGCTCCAGCCCCAGGTCGGCGGTCATGCGCCGGATCACCTGGGCCTGCTGGTAGTCTTTCTGACCGAAATAGGCCCGCTGCGCCCCCACCAGCCCGAACAGGCGCGCCACCACCGTGGTCACCCCATCGAAATGGCCCGGACGCGCCAGCCCACACAGGCGCTGGGTGAGAGGCCCCACGCTGACCGTAGTCTGGAATCCGGGCGGATAGACATCCTCCACGGACGGGCAGAACACCGCGTCAACCCCGGCCCCGGAGGCCACCACCAGGTCCTCCTCCAACGTGCGCGGATAACGGTCGAAATCCTCGTCGGGCCCGAACTGTTTGGGGTTCACGAACACGCTTGCAACCACCGCCCCGCACTCGGCGCGGGCCTGCTCCATCAGCGCCCGGTGCCCGGCATGCAGGGCACCCATGGTAGGGACGAAACCGACAATACGCCCCTCGGCACGCCAGCCTTTCACCCGCTCGCGCAGGCGGGAAACCGTGTCCACGCGCTCCAGCGCGGCCATCACCCGCCGGCCTCCGCCTCCGACTGCCGGAGGGACTCCAGCAGTTCCGCCACCGTCTTGCCCAGCACCGGATGCACCAGATCCGCCGCCAGGCTGTACAGGGACGCAAGCACAAAGGTGCGGCGGTGCATCTCCGGGTGCGGCACACTCAGGCCAGGCTGCTCGATGACCCGATCCCCATACAGGATCAGGTCCAGATCGATGAGGCGCGGTCCCCACCGCTCTTCCCGCACCCGGCCCATCTCCTCCTCCACCCGCAGGCAGCAGGCCAGCAGGGCTTCCGGCCCCAGGGTGGTGATCACCTCGGCGGCACCGTTCACGAAGGCCCCTTGCGCCACCGGCCCCACCGGATCGGTTTCCAGCATGCGCGAAACCCGCCGGACGGTCACCCCATCACACTGGTTCAGCATGCGCAGGGCGGTCAGGCAGTTGCCCACCCGGTCGCCCAGGTTGGCGCCAAAGGCCACATAGGCGGTCACTTCGGTGGCCAACGGGAAAAACTCCGGCTACAGGCCGAGGACGTCGGCCATGTCGTACTGGCCGGGCTTCGTTTGCGCCACCACCCAGCGGGCGGCGCGAATGGCGCCGCTGGCAAAGGTGTCCCGCCCGGACGCCCGGTGGCCGATTTCCACCCGCTCGCCGTCGGCGGCGAAAATCACCGTATGGTCCCCGGCCACGTCGCCGCCGCGCAGGGTCTGCATGCCGATGGTGCCGCGCGAACGGGCCCCGGTATGGCCGTGACGGGCGTATACGCCGTGGGTTTCCAGGCTCACCCCGCGTGCCTCGGCCAGTACCTCGGCCATGCGCAGGGCGGTGCCGGAGGGGGCGTCCACCTTGTGCCGGTGGTGCATTTCCACCACCTCGATGTCGTATTCGTCGGACAGGATGCTGGCGGCGGTGCTCAACAGCTTGAGCACCAGATTGACCCCCACGCTGAAGTTGGGTGCCTTCACGTAGGCCAGCCCCTCCATGGCGGACGCCACCGCCGCCGCCTGCTCGGTGGACATGCCGGTGGTGCCGATCACCATCGGCACCCGCGCCTCGCCCGCAATGCGGGCGTGAGCCACGGTGGCCTCCGGCGAGGAAAAGTCGATGACCACGTCCGCGCGGCCGATGTCCAACGCCAGGGACGGGCTGATGGTCACCCCGATCTCGCCGATCCCCGCTACCAGTCCCGCGTCGTGCTTGATCTTGCCGTGGGTGCTGACCTCGGTAGCGCCGGTGACCACCGTGTGCTCGCCCTGATGGGTCAGAGCCACCAGCCGCTGTCCCATGCGTCCGGCGGCGCCGGTGATGGCAACCCGTACCGCGCTCATGCCGCGCGCTCCTTGAGCAGACCGTAGTCGGCCAGAGTTTCCCGCAGCACTTCCCGGTTGGCCTCGCCGATAGGACACAGGGGCAGCCGCAACTGCTCGCCGATACGCCCCATCATGGCCAGGGCGGTCTTGACCGGAATCGGGCTGGTTTCGATGAACATGGCCGTGTGCAGCGGAATCATCTGATAGTGCAACTCCTGGGCCCGGCCGAAGTCGTGCTTGTCCCAGACATTGAACATGGCCGACATGTCCGCCGGCACGATGTTCGCGGTAACCGAAATGGCCGCCACCGCACCCATGGCCAGCAGCCCCAGGTTGGAAAAGTCGTCGCCGGAAATAACCGCCATGCGGTCGCCGCAGCGGCGGATGATCTCGCCGGTCACCGCCACCGAGCCGGTGGCCTCCTTGATGGCCACGATGTTGTCGAACGCGCACAGTCGCTCCACCGTTTCGGGCGCCATGTTCACCACGGTGCGACCCGGCACGTTGTACAGCACCTGAGGAATGTCCACCGCCTCGGCAATCGCTTGATGGTGGCGAAACAGCCCCTCCTGGGTGGGCTTGTTGTAATAGGGGGCGATCAGCAATGCCGCGTCGGCCCCGGCCTCCTTGGCGCGACGGGTCAACGTGATGGCCTCGGAGGTGGAGTTGGAGCCGGTCCCCGCGATGATCGGTACCCGCCCCGCCGCCGTTTCCACGCAGATCTCCACCACCCGCAGGTGCTCCCCGTGGCTCAGGGTGGCCGATTCGCCTGTGGTGCCGCACGGCACGATGCCGTGGGTGCCCTGATCCACGTGCCACTCCACCAGTTCCGCCAGGCGTCGCTCGTCCAGCCCTCCGTCGGCGTCAAATGGCGTCGCCAGCGCGACAATGCTTCCCTGGAACATAAAACCGATCACTCCTGATAGCCCTGCGCGGCGGGGCCGGTCATCCGGCCGACCCTGGTCGTTCTCTATATATAGTTATAGAGTACCCGGCGATCCCGCCGCCCGTCCGAATCCATGGCGAGGCCCGGCGCCGCGCGCTGAAAAACCCAAAAATCCGCCCGCGAAGAATACCATGGAGCACCCCGCCCGCGGCACCCCCCGTTTATCCCCAGGCACCCCCATCCCCCCGGCTTTTAGAGCAGTTTCCCACCCCATCCACCACCTTATCCACAACCTTTTCAACACCACATGCTGTAGCATGAAACTGGATACCCACAAGATGTGGTATTTTCCCCGTTGACACCCCGATCCCCTCCCTGATACCGTTTGCATCGGTCGGGCGCCACCCCCGCCAGCCGCCGTCAGGGGGCTAACGGGAGTCCTGTGGGGTAAACCGGCGGGACTGCGTAAGGGAACCCGCAGGAGCCTTCGGGGGAACCCGCAGGAGCCTTCGGGGGAACCGGCAAGGGCCTTCTAGGAAGGCCCACCCGACCCAGGGGAAGATGGCAGGTATCTGCCTGGGAGGGGCCGGGCAGAGGTGGGTGAATCGACCGGGTGACGACCCGCACGACCGGGCTCCGCACGGGGCTCGCAATCGGGAAGTCGCCGCGCAAGCCGTGGCCGTCCGACACCGGATGGCCGGGGCGTGTATCCCGGATTCGGGGGTTATGGCAACCGGCGGCCGTGGAGGGGAATTTCCCGTCGCGCAGCCCGCAGCGACCGGACCGGCCGCAGCCGATCCCCGTTGGGACGCGCCGCACCGAGGGAGAGGGTCCGACACCGGGAAACCGGGGGTCGGGAAAATTGGACCGGTGCGGCGCGCCCCTTTCGGGGTCCGCCGCCGAGACCGCATTCAGGTAAAAACCGGGGCAGCCGTCCCGGAGATAACGACGCCCGGAACGGAGCCCGTGCTCCGGACGCACGGTTGTGCGCACAGTTGTCAGGAATTTGGGGAACAGGCCGGCCCGCCGCTGCAGGTGACGCTGGAGAGGGATATACCGGGAACGCCACGGCGCCCGGGTTCGCAAGCCGAATCAATCATTGAGGGGTAAGATATGGATAACGACGCCGCAGCATCCGCCAGCACCGACGCGGACACCGGGGAGGATCAGGTGAGCAGCACAGGCGATACCCGCAAGCAGGCCGCCACGCAGGCCCCCGCGGCCAGCGGCCCGGCCGGGCTGATTTCGCGCTTCTTCACCCGCCAGGGGGTGCACCCCTATGGTGAGGTGGAGTGGGAAAACCGCACCGCCAGCGTGGTCAACGAGAAGGGCGAAGTGCTGTTTGAACAGCGCGACGTGGAAATGCCCAAGGGGTGGTCGCAGATGGCCACCAACGTGGTGGTTTCCAAGTATTTCCACGGTCACCTGGGCGCCCCGGACCGGGAACATTCCCTCAAGCAGCTCATCGACCGGGTGGTGCACACCATCGCCCGCTGGGGCCGCGACATGGGCTACTTCGCCACCGACGATCAGCGCGACATTTTTGGTGACGAACTCACGTACCTGCTGCTGAACCAGATGTCCAGCTTCAACAGCCCGGTGTGGTTCAACTGCGGCCTGCACGACAAGCCCCAGTGCTCCGCCTGTTTCATCAACAGCGTGGAAGACTCCATGTCCAGCATTCTGGACCTGGCCAAAACCGAGGGCATGCTGTTCAAGGGCGGCTCCGGCGCCGGGTCCAACCTGTCCCCCCTGCGCGGCTCCATGGAAAAGCTGGACGGCGGCGGCATCGCCTCCGGCCCGGTCTCCTTCATGCGCGGCTTTGACTCCTTTGCCGGGGTCATCAAGAGCGGCGGCAAAACCCGGCGCGCCGCCAAGATGGTGATCCTGGACGTGGACCATCCCGACATCGTGGAGTTCATCACCAGCAAGGAAACCGAGGAAAAGAAGGCCTGGGCGCTGATCGACGCCGGTTACGACGGCGGTTTCAACGTCCCCGGCGGCGCCTACGACTCGGTGCACTTCCAGAACGCCAACCACTCGGTGCGGGTGACCGACGCCTTCATGAAGGCGGTCATCGAGGACGGCGACTGGACCACGGTGGCGCGCACCACCGGCCAGCCCATGTGGACCTACAAGGCCCGCGAGCTGATGGACAAGATTGCCGAGGGCACCTGGGTGTGCGGCGATCCGGGCATGCAGTTCGACACCATCATCAACGACTGGCACACCTGCCCCAACACCGACCGCATCCACGCCAGCAACCCGTGCTCCGAGTACATGTTCCTGGACGATTCGGCCTGCAACCTGTCGTCCCTGAACCTGATGAAATTCCGCACCGCCGACGGCGAGTTTGACGTGCCGGCCTTCCGTCAGGGCGTGCGGGTGATGATTCTGGCCCAGGAGATCATCGTATCCGGCGCTGGATACCCCACCGAGCGCATCGGCATGAACAGCGAGGACTTCCGTCCGCTGGGCCTCGGTTACGCCAACCTGGGCGCCATGCTGATGGCACGCGGCCTGCCGTACGATTCGGAAGCCGGACGCGCCCATGCGGCGGTGATCACCGCCATCATGACCGGCCAGGGCTACGAAATGTCCGCCGAGATCGCCGACCGGGTGGGTCCGTTTACCGGCTTTCCCAAGAACCGGGAACCGTTCCTGAAGGTGGTCAAGAAGCACCGGGCGGCGGTGGAAGGCATCGAGGCCCAGTATCTGGACCAGGACCTGGTGGAAGCGGCCCGCGGCGTGTGGGACGAAGCCCTCAAGCAGGGGGAGGAGCACGGCTACCGCAACGCGCAGATCTCGGTGCTGGCCCCCACCGGCACCATCGGCTTCATGATGGACTGCGACACCACCGGAGTGGAGCCGGACATCGCGCTGGTGAAGTACAAAAAGCTGGTGGGCGGCGGCATGATGAAGATCGTGAACCGCACCGTGACCGAGGGCCTGACCAAGCTGGGCTACACCCGCGCACAGATCGACGCCATGCTGGAATACATCGACGAGACCGGCACCATCGAGGGTGCGCCGGGCCTCTCCGATGAGCACCTGCCGGTGTTCGACTGTGCCTTCAAGCCTGCCGAGGGCATCCGCTCCATTGCGCCCATGGGTCACATCCGCATGATGGGCGCGGTGCAGCCGTTCCTGTCCGGGGCCATCTCCAAGACCGTGAACGTGCCCAACGAGGCCACCGTGGAGCAGATCCGCGATGCCTACATCGAAAGCTGGAAGCTGGGCGTGAAGGCGGTGGCCATCTACCGCGACGGCTCCAAGCGCACCCAGCCGCTGAACACCTCCATGGACAAGAAGGCCGCGGTGGCCGAAGCCAAGCCGCGCCGCCGGCGCCTGCCGGACGAGCGCCAGTCCATCACCCACAAGTTCTCGGTGGGGGGTCACGAAGGGTACATCACCGTTGGCATGTACGAGGACGGCCAACCGGGCGAAATCTTCATCACCATGGCCAAGCAGGGCTCCACCATCAGCGGCCTGATGGACTCGGTGGCGACCGGCACCAGCATCGCCTTGCAGTACGGCGTGCCGGTGGCGACCCTGGTGAAGAAGTTCAGCCACACGCGCTTCGAGCCGGCGGGCTTCACCAACAACCCGGATGTGCCGATCGCCAAGAGCGTGATCGACTACGTGTTCCGCTGGCTGGGGGTGAAGTTCCTGTCCAAGGTCGCCCCGGAGGAGGCCCAAGCCGCCACCGCCGAGGACGTGACCGCCCAGGACCTGAGCGTGGATCACGAGGAAGCCAGCTTCCAGGCCCAGGAGGATTCCCCTCCGTGCCCGGAGTGCGGCAGCATGCTGGTGCGCAACGGCGCTTGTTACAAGTGCATCAACTGCGGTGCGAGCGTGGGGTGTAGCTGATTGGTTGGTTTAACATCCAAGTAACACACCCCGCTGTGACATGTGAAAGGGGAGGTGCCGGAAGGCGCCTCCCCTTTTGACATTTTTTAATTAGGGAGCGACCATTTCTCCGCCGCAGACCGGGAACACAAAACCGGGACAGCAGGGCCACAACGCCGCCACGAAACCCAAAAAATCACAGGCGTGCCAATCGGGGCAAATAAAAAACCCGCAACCCTCTCTTTCCCGCGGCGCTTCACGGCACGTCTTAAGGTGGGCAATCCTTTCGCCGGCCAACATGGCCGCGCGCCGGGAACCCCGGTTGGGGCGCGTGACCCGTACGTACCCTGAATGCCCGCTCCGGGGCGGATTGTGTCGTTCAGGCCATCGCTAACAGGGAGGCGGGCCCGGGGACCCCTTTTCCATGGAACGTGGCCATTCCGTCAGCCAATACCGCCGTGCGCGCAACTAGTCATTCCCGCGCAGAGGGAATGACAGGACAGGGCGAAAATGGTGGCGTGTTGCCACCCTGTAAATTTCGGGCAAATAGCCCATTAACCCCACGGTTTTTTAGCACCCTGCGGGGTGCTACAGTAGCCCCATGACACGGGAAGACCTTGCCACCATCCTCATTTTTGCCATCGTGGTTACCGGCATCGCAGCGGTAGTCGTCATGCGTCACCTGGTGGGCATGGAGCCGATCTCGTGGATTCCGCCCATCCCGGGGCGGGCCGGATTTGGAGTCCTGTTCGCGGGGCTGGCGGTGCTGGTGTGCACCTGGAACGTCTATCTGACGTGTATCGGGCCGTGGCTTTATAAGTGCACGCATGGAGGCACCGAGAGCACCGGTGGCTCTTCCGGTCTGCCGGTCATCAGCGGCTTTTTCGTACTGTTTGCCGCGGCACTACTGCCGCCCTCCTCAGGGGTTGGGGTGTTTCTGCTGGCGGTGTTTGGGGTGGACCCCAACGGCTTGCCCATGTTCTTTGTCGCTCTCGCACGCGGCCCCCTTTGAACCGGCCGCCCGCGCCGCAAAACGCGGGCGGCCGCACGTTCAGGCGAGGGCCAGGGAAAGGGCGCCACTCAGCTTGCGCAGCAGTCCCGCGCCATCCCCGGCCCAAGCGCTGCCATGCATGCATGGCCAGCACATCAGGGTGCAGATTGGCCAGTTTTTCCAACAGGTGGGGGGTGTCGCGGCTGTGGGCGAAGTAATCCATCTGGCTGCGCAACGCCTCGCTAGGGGCCAGAATATCGTCCCGGGTCAACGCCTGCTCCCCCATGCCAGGCTGGGTGAACAGATCGCCGCAAAACAGGGTACGGGTGGTCTGGTCGAACAGATCGCCGCACTCCCAGCCATGGGGCAGGTGGGGGGTGGTCTGCCACACCAGCTGATGGCGGCCCAGGCTCAGGATTTCGCCGTCCGCCATCGCCACCGGCGGCACGCCCACCAGATCGTTCACCGACACCATGGCTGCCACCTGGCTGCACACCGGCCGGGCATCGGGGGCGGCCGCCAGGAACTCGGCCAGGCTCCCGGTCTCGTCCGCCTCCACATGAGAAAACGCGATGTAGCGCAGGTCGGTTACGGGAAGTACGGTTTCGATCTGGGCACGAAGCAGCTCGATCAGCCGCCGCGGACCGGTGTGAAACAGCAGCGGTTTTTCATTCACCACCAGATACTGGTTGAACGAAAATCCGCCCGGCCTCATGCCCGGCAATGCCACGTGAATACAGTAAAGGCAATCCTGAACAGGCGACTTTTTCACCCTGACCGGCCATGTCGTAACCGGGGCGCACCGGGAACCGCCCCCCGCACCGGAATCATTTTCCATTCCTTCAATAGGTTATGCCCACTTCGCTTGCCTTTCCCATGCACCACAGAGGGGAGATTTCTGCATTATTTCAACGGGTTATGAGCAGTCCTCCCAAAAACCCCATTTAAAACCATCCGAATCGTGCTACCGGCCTTCAGAACCCCTTGATATTCGGTTCTGTCTCCACCGTGAACATGCGAAACACACGGTGCAAAATGCCACCACAAAGCCACTTTTCTCCCACAAAACCAACCAGTTATGAGCGCGAAAACCGTTAATTTTCACCGTGTTTTATTTCGCAACCACACCCGAAAAATGCCCAGCAAAAACGGCCCGTTATGGATTTTTCTCCTACATTTTGCGAAATTAAACCGTCGTGCCCACAAACGGCCATTTTTTCCAAACCATCAACACGTTATGCTCGGTGCGCCACCGTGGCCCACGGTTTAGCTTTGCCGTTTGCGAAGCGAAGTAGCACGATTTGCCCCCACCAACAATCGGACCCCGCCGTCAGGATCCGCCCGGAAAGTAAACATAACCCATTGATTTAGAGAGTTGTGCGCCGAACACATGGACCGGATGCGCACCATCCGCCACATGCGCAGGAGGGCGAAAACGGGGAAACGGTACGCTGCCCCCCCGTTACCGGGGAGCCAACCTTCCCGGCCCCTGAACGGCGCCGCCAGGCGTGGACCGGTTCACGGCCCCGCCCACCGGTACCCGCACGTCACACACCGCAGGCACGTGGGGCCAAACGGCAGGGGGATGCCCAGCAATCGCCACCCGGATTCAGCCACCACCGGGCGGTTGCCACAAATGCGGCAGACACGGCCCGGATCGGAGGCGTTTTCCGCCGTCCCCCCGGCGGGAGATGTGCCGTCGCCGCCCGCTTCGCCATGGAAGGCGTCCAGCACCTGGCGCACCCGGTCAGCCTCGTGTTCCGGGGCGGTAAGGCGCACGCCGCCCAGGGCCATGGCATAGAGGGGGTCGATGGACACCGTGTGGTTGTCCCGCAGGCGCACATCGAACCCCTCGGCCAGGAGAAAGGAAGCGCACATCTCGGCCTGCACCGGGTCGAAAAAAGTGGCCACCACCACCCGGGGGGTGGGGTTCTGGCGAACATCGGCGTCGGTCATGGGGCCACGCTACCACAATATTTCCACTCCCGGATCGCCGGGGTGGTTGTGCATTCAAAAGGAAGAACGCAAAATTCCCGCTATGAAAACGCAACCGACCTTGCGCACCATGCTCGAAGGGATCATCGCCACCCCCTCGGTCAGTTCCGTGCACCCGGATTTTGACCAAGGCAACCGCCAGGTGGCGGAACAGGTGGCCGGATGGCTGGAGCTGCTGGGCTTTGCCGTACAGGTAATCCCCATACCCGGCGCGCCGGATAAGGCCAACGTGGTGGGAACACTGGGCTCCGGGTCCGGCGGCCTACTGCTGGCCGGACATACGGACACGGTGCCGTTCGACCGGGAGCGCTGGACCAGCGACCCGTTCACCCTCGCCGAGCGGGATGGCCGCCTGTATGGGCTGGGCACCAGCGACATGAAGAGCTTTATCCCCATCGCCATTGAGGCGGCGCGGGCGTTCAAAGCCGGGCAGTTCGCCCGGCCGCTGACCATTCTGGGCACCGCCGACGAGGAGAGCAGCATGTGCGGCGCGGCGGCGCTCACCGCCGGACAACTGGCCCATCCGGCCCACGCGGTGATCGGCGAACCCACCGGCATGGCGCCTGTGCACGTACACAAGGGCATCCTGATGGAAGCCATCCGCCTCACCGGCAGCGGCGGCCATTCCAGCGATCCGGCGGGGGGAGCCAGCGCGCTGGATGCCATGCAGCGGGTGATGGGCGCACTGATGGAATGGCGCACCCAATTGGGCACCCGCCATCGGGACACCCGCTTCGCGGTGCCGGTGCCGACCCTCAACCTGGGACACATCCACGGGGGCGACAACCCCAACCGCATCTGCGCCGCCTGCGAACTGCACATCGACCTGCGGCCATTGCCCGGCATGGGGGTGGATGAATTGCGTGCCGAGCTGGCGCAGCGGGTCCACTCCGCCATTGCCGGCAGCGGCGTGGGGGCGGAAGTTTTCCCGCTGTTTGCCGGCACCTCCGCCATGGAGACTCCGGAGCAGGCGCCTATCGTGCAAGCAGCGGCGGAACTGAGCGGTCAGACGCCCCGGGCGGTGACCTTCGGCACCGAGGGGCCGTACCTGACGGCGCTGGGGATCGACACGGTGATCCTTGGACCGGGGGACATCGCTCAGGCTCACCGACCGGACGAATACCTGGAGCTCAGCCGCATTCCGCCCACCGTGGAAATTCTGAGAACGCTGGTTCACCGTTTTTGTGTGGGGGCTTGACCCCAAGCCCCGGAACGGGGAAAATTAGTTGGACTAAATTTTAGGCGGTTCGAGTGGGTGAAATACAAAATTTCCAAACTTTTATTTAGGCAGGCTAATATAATGACCCATTACAAGTTAACCGTTTAAAGATTTTCAATTAGCATACAAATGCCCAGCAACAGCCAAACAAGCGACCTGTCAGCGCAGAGTTTCATCGCTTTATTTCGCGATTGGCAGGATACCGTTGCGAAACAAACCGGCACCCGCCCTTCGCAAGCAGACCTGGCCAGCCAGATCGGAACCACCCAGGGCGCCATCAGCCAATTCCTTCACGGAAAAACCCGTATCAGCGCCGAAATGGCATTGCGGCTTGCCTCCATTTTTGCCATTCATCCCAGCCTGCTGCGTCCCGACCTCCCCTATCCGGACACCATGAGTCCCCCTCCGGTTGCCGAACAACCCGCTTCCGCAGTTCCGCCTTTCGTTTCGTTTTTTCGCTCCGCGTCCCCCTATATCCACGCTCACCGGGGCTCCACCTTTGTCGTCCACTTTCCCGGTGAAGCGCTGGCTTCCCCATTCTTTACATCGTTGATCCACGATATTGCGCTGCTGCACACCCTGGGCATCCGGGTGGTCATTGTTTTCGGAATCCGCCCCCAGCTTTCCGAGCGTCTGTCCCGCTCCAACGTCAATGCCTCCTTTCACGGTGCCTACCGGGTCACTCCACCGGAGGCAGTTCCCGCCCTGCTGGAGGCTTCCGGCTCGGTGCGCACCCAGATCGAGGCGCTGTTTACCACCTCGCTGCCAACGTCCCTCATGGCTGGATTCAATGTGCGGGTCTCCTCCGGCAATTTCCTCACCTCCCGCCCGATCGGCATTCGGGACGGGGTGGACTACCACCACACCGGCACTGTGCGCCGGGTTGACGCGGACGCCATCAACACCCTGCTGAACAATCAAACGGTGGTGCTGATCCCCCCGGTGGGCTACTCCATCACCGGCGAGATTTTCAACCTATCGTCCTATGACGTGGCGGGCACCGTCGCTTCCAAATTGCACGCCCGCAAGCTCATCGTCCTGGCCCAGCGGGGCTTCTCTTCCGGCGACACCGCCTCCCTGCCCTCCGAGCTTTCCCTGGACGCGGCGCGCGCCCTGCTCCCCTCCCTGCCGGACGCCGAACCCCTGTCCGCCCTGATTGACGCCGTGGATGCCGGTGTCACCCGCGGTCACCTGCTCGACCACTCCCTGGACGGCGCGCTGCTGACTGAGCTGTTCACCCGCGACGGGTGCGGGACCATGCTGTCCGCCAACCGTTACGAAACCCTGCGCAAAGCCAACCTGGACGATCTGGCTGGCATCATCAGCCTGATCGTCCCGCTGGAGAACGCCGGAGTGCTGGTGCGCCGTTCCCGGGAGCAACTGGAACGGGAAATCGACTCCTTCCTGGTGGCCGAGCGGGACGGAACCGTTCTCGCCTGCGCCGCGCTGCATCCATTTCCAAGGGAAAAAGTGGCGGAACTGGCCTGCATGGTGGTGCATCCCGATTACCAGAAATCCGGGCGCGCCACCGAACTGCTGTCCCAGATCGAACGGCTGGCCGTGGCGCGGGGCTTTACCCACCTGTTCGCCCTGACCACCCAGACCGCCCACTGGTTTCTGGAGCACGGTTTTGAACCCGCCGAGCCCTCGGACCTGCCGGTGGAGCGCCAGGCCCTGTACAACTACAAGCGCGGTTCCCGCATCTACCGCAAACCGTTGCGGGGGGCCCGGGGATGACCGACGCGGGCACGCTGATCCTGCTGTGTCTGGGGGCCGGGGCCTTTGCCGGGTTCATCGGCGCCCTCTTCGGTGTCGGCGGCGGGCTGGTGATCGTACCCACGCTGACCGTGGTGTTCACCCTGCTGGCGGTGCCGGAGGAGGTGCGCGTCCATCTGGCGGTGGGCACCTCGCTGGCGATCATCGTATTTGTATCCCTGGCCGCCGTACGGGCCCATCATCGATTGGGGAAAGTGCCTTGGCCCCGGGTACGGGAATTCGCCCCTTCCGTGGCCTTTGGCGCCCTTCTGGGGGCCGTGCTGGCCAGCCGGCTGCCGGGACCGGCCCTGAAGGCGTGCGTGGGGGGATTCGCGCTGCTCATGGCGGCCCAGATGACACTGGTCACCGCACCCCGCGCCACCGCTGACGCGGCACCGCTTCCATTGTCGCGGACCATTGGCGGACTGATTGGCGCGGTTTCCGCCATTGTGGGCATTGGCGGCGGCTCCCTCACGGTGCCCTACCTGTTACACCGCCATACGCCCATCCACGGCGCGGTGCCGGTATCGTCCGCCTGCGGCTTTCCCATCGCCCTGTTCGGGGCCCTGGGATTTGCCGCGATGGGCGCCTCCACGCCTGACCTGCCGCCGTTCAGTGCCGGCTACGTGTCGTTTCCGGCACTGGCCGCCATTGGCCTCACCAGCGTGCTGTTTGCCCCGCTTGGCGCCCGGGTGGCCCACCGGCTGCCCGCACGAGCGCTGCGCAGGCTGTTTATCCTGCTCCTGATCGTGGTCGGCCTGTTTATGGTGTTCGGGTGAGGCTCCCGCCATCGGCCGTTGCCAAACGGTTAGCGGGCAGCGCCGACCTGATAGCTCAACACCAGCGACTCCGCCACCTCATCGGTGACCTGCTGCGCCGGGCTTTCCACCACGAACCGAAGCCGGTAATCCCCGGGCTGCCCCAGCGCCAGCGCGCCCGGTTCCTCCAGACGGATCTCCAGGGTCTCCCCGTAGGTGAGAAACACGTCCACCCGATCCACCACTTGGCCGTTGCGTTCCCAGCGCCCCAGAAACTGCCCGTGACCATTGACCCAGGCCGTGAACACCGCACCCAACGGCCCGCCCAGCGGCACCTGGGCCTCCTTGGCGCCATTTTCCGAAAACGCCGTTTTCACGTCGCGGATGCGCAGGGGACCCGGCACGTCGGTCCCGGTTACGGTCACCTTCGAATGAAACGGCATGGGCCCGAAGGTGCCGCTGACGCGAACCCGTTTTTCCACACACCCCCATCCGGCGATCGTCATCGCCAGAACCGGTACCATCCACCATCCCGTTTTGACCATTGCCCGGCTCCCTTGTGCTACCGGTTCCGCTTTCCGGTTTCGATCAACTCCACCTCGTACCCTTCCGGCGCGTCGATAAAGCAAAAACTGCCGGAGCGGCTTTCCGTCGGCCCGTCGGTGATCGGCACGCCCATGGCCTCCAAGCGGGCCACTGTAGCGGCCATATCCGGCACCTCGAAGGCCAGGTGCACCAGATCTTCCGGCACCCGTACTTCACCACTGGCCGGGAAAGCACACAGCTCGATTTCCTCGGTGGAACCCGGCACCCGCAGAAACACCAGTTCCGATCCCCGCGGCGACCGGTGCCGGGACAGCACCGTCAGCCCCAGAACCTCCGTGTAGAAGCGCACGCTGGCTTCCATGTCGGCCACCCGCATCCGGGTGTGCAACAAGCGTTTTACCTCAATGGCCATGCCACTCTTTCCACTGCTTGCACCGTCAGAACCCGGTCATCACCGGCATGCCTTCCGGCAACTCGAGGAGCTCCGGATCAAACGGCTCCACCGACACCTCATCGAACTCGACAATCAGGATACCGCTATCGCCCTGCGGAAACACCACCCGGACCGGCTGCCCGCCCAGATCCCGTGCCTCCCACACCCAACGCAGGGAAAACACCCGCCCGCCAGACGAAAAGCCCATCAGCACCAGTTTGCACGGGTGTCCCGCAAATTTCACATCTTCCTTCAGAACCACCCGCCACACCAGTTCTTCCGCCGGGATCGGCATGTAGCCGCGCACCTGGGCAGTGATCTGCTCGGCCATGGTCAGCCGATAGGCAAAGGCCATATTCCCTTCCCGCAGGGGACGGAATATGTCGCCCGCTTGATAGTGGTACAGGGCAAAATCGGCGAACCGTCCCTCGATGCCCTGCTCCAGTTGCGTGATCCTGCTGCGGCCGTCATGCCGCAGCAGGGTTTCGCGGACCACCTGGCGCGGCTTGGTGTCATACACCCGGGTCAGGGTGACCGTGGCGGTCAGAAATTCCGGGCCCTGCCCGATTTCCTCCGCCTTCACTACCTGTACCCCGCCAGGCACGGACGCTTCCGGCCCGGTGTCCGCGGCAAACGCCGGGAACGGCGCCACTGCCAGCAGGGCGAACAGCGCCCGCGCCCGCGCCGCCATCCGGATTCCGCGCCTAGGGACGTTCAACGTTCGCCTCGCCCTGATTGGCCACCACCACCCACACCATGTCGTCCGGATGCAGGTACTGGCGCGCCACCCGCTGCACATCCCGGGCGGTCACCTGGCGCACCCGTTCCAGGTAATCGGTGAAATAGCTATCGCCCAATCCATACATGCGGATGAACGTCAACAGCCCCACGGTCTTGTTGTTGGTGTCCAGCCGCAGCGGAAAGCTGCCGGTCAGGTAGCTCTTGGCCGCGTCCAGTTCCTCCTGCGGCACCTTCTCCTCCCGGATGCGGCGCAGTTCGGCCAGTACACTTCGGATGGCCTGATTGGCACTCTCGTTCCTGGTCTGAAAACGCACCGCGAAAGAGCCCGGATCGCCCATGCCCGCAAACGCGCTGTAGATGGAATAGGCCAGCCCCTGGCTGTCCCGCACGCTGTCCCCCAGCCGGGAGGTGAGCGCGCCGCCACCCAGCAGATAATTCATCACAATGACCGGATAGTAGTCCGGATCGCTGCGCGTGAGCCCCAGGTGCCCCATGGCCACGTTGGCCTGGGTTACCGGGCGGTCCACGGTGATCAGCCGGATCCCCTCCGGCGGCACCGCCGCCGCACGCTCCTGCGGCGCCGGGCGAGCACCGCTCCACCCGCCAAAGTGCGCCTTCACCAGCTTCTTCGCCTTGCCCATGGACACGTCGCCCACCAGGCTGATTACCGCCCCTTCCGGCACATAGTAGCGGCTGTGAAATGCCATCAGTTGTTCCGGCCCCAGCCCCGGCACCGTGTCCTCCGTCCCCTCTTCCGGCAGGGCATAGGGGTGCGCGCCGAACAGGGCTTTGTCGAAGGCCTTGGCGGCCACCACACCGGGCTTGTCGTCGCCCGCCTGAATATCCGCCAGCACCTCATCCCGAATGCGGGTCACGTCGTCTTCGGCAAATTTCGGATGGCGGGTCACGTCCGCCATCAGTTCCAACCCCAGGGACAGGTCGCGGGACAGGCCGGTGAACGACACCGTGGCAAAATCCGGCCCCGCCCCCGCTTCCAGTGAAGCTCCCACGTATTCAATCGCTTCCGCGATCTGGTCGGCACTGCGCGTCGCGGTTCCCTCGGTGAGCAGCCGTGCGGTCAGGGCGGCCATGCCCGCCTGCTCGCGCGGATCCTGAATGGCCCCGGCATCGGGCAGGGCCAATTCCACGCTGATGATGGGCAGGGCCTTGCGCTCCACAACCTGAATCACCATACCGTTGTCCAGGGTATGCCGCTGCACCTTGATATCCGCCGCCCACGCGGGGCTCCACGGTAAAAGTGCCAAAACCGCCAATGCCGCGGTCATTCCGGCTGTTTTCCAACACAGCAACCCATGGCGGCTCATTGGGACACCTCATCAGCGGTGATCGGCTGCATCAGCGCCACCGTCCGGTTTTCGGGGGTTAGCCAGCTGCGGGCCACCCGGGAAACATCCTCCGCCGTCACCCGGCGCACCTGTTTTGGAAAGTCGTCCACATAGCCACTGCCGGCACCAGTGGCCTCGGCGGTGCCGTACTGCATGGCCTGATAGAACATGGAGTCCTGCGCCAGCAGGTAGCCGGCCTCGATCTGGTTCTTGGCCCGCTCCAGTTCCCGTGCCTCGGGGGGCGTGGCCTGAATCCGCGCCACCTCCTCATGGATGGCCGCCTCCACCGTGGCCGGATCTGCGTCCGGGGAGGCCACCGCATAGATGTAAAACAGCTCCGGATCCGTGGTTACCGGATCGTATTCGCCCCCCTCGTCCACCGCGATGCGATCGCCGAACACCAGCCGCTGATACATGCGTGACCGCTTTCCCTCGAACAGAATCTGCGCCAGCACCACCAAGGCGTGGGCATCCTCGCTTTGCCAGTTGGGCGCGTGATAGCCCATGAACAGGAACGGCAGTTGCGCCTGACGCTTCAAAACCAGTCGCCGCTCGCCCTTTTGCTCGGGTTCCACCGTGTGCACCGCCCGCACGCCCCCTCCGGCGGGAATCGGCCCGAACTGGCGCCTGACCTCGGCCAGCGCCGTTTTCGGATCAAAATCTCCGGCCACCACCACCACCGCGTTATCCGGCGCGTAATAGGTACGGTAGTGGCGCCGCGCATCTTCCGCCGTCAGGTGTTCCAGGTCACTCATCCAGCCGATCACCGGCTGGCCGTAGGGGTGGGCCATGAACGCCGTAGCGTACATCTGTTCCACGGTCGACATGATCGGGTTGTCGTCGATGCGCATGCGCCGCTCCTCCCGCACCACGTTGCGCTCCAGATCGAACTCCGTGTCGTCCAGCACCAGATTGCGCATCCGGTCCGCTTCCAGTTCCGCCGACAGGGGCAGGTATTCCGGTGCCCAGGTCATGTAATAGGCGGTGTAGTCGCGGCTGGTCATGGCGTTCTCGGAACCGCCCCGGGCGGACACCATACGCGCGTACTCCCCCTTGCCCACCGTGGGGGTGCCCTTGAACATCAGGTGCTCCAGCAGGTGCGAGAGGCCGGTCAGGCCCACCACCTCGTTGCGGGAGCCGACCGGATACCAGACCTGAAAGGTCACCACCGGTGCCTTGTGTTCTTCCACCAGCACCACCTTCAGGCCGTTCTCCAGGGTGTGGCTGCGCACCTTGGCGGCACGTGCTTCCGCAGGGAGCAGGAGCGCGGCCAGCAGGGTTGAGATCAGCAGCGTGACGAGTCGGTTGCACAGCATCAATCGGGTCTCCACGGGAATCCGATGCAAAATCCAGAATGTTAGTGGGGCGCGCCGCCGCCCCCGGACCCGGGCGGCTTATCGGCAGCCCCCTCCGGCTCCACGTAATGACGGGACAGGTACAGGCCCTGGGCCAACACGAATACCACCGTCAATCCTAGCAGTCCAAACAGCTTGAAACTCACCCACACGTCAGTGGAAAAACGCCATGCCACCCACAGGTTGAGACCGCCAAGCATCGTGAAAAAGCCAACCCACCAGTGATTGAGACGCGCCAGAATAGACGGGTTCAGTCCATCCGCCAGCGACGCGAACACCTTGCGGGTGAGCGGCTTGCCCATCAGGTGGCTGCCTGCAAACACTCCGGCCAGCACCAGATAGAGAATGGTGGGTTTGACCTTGATGAAGCGCTCATCGGCCAGCAGCAGGGTGGCGCCGCCAAATACCACGATCAACCCGGCGGAGATCATCTGCATCGGCTCCACCTTGCGATGCCGCAGCCAGCCGTAGGCGGCCATCAGGATCGACGCGGCCATGGCCACGGCGGTGGCCGCCATGATTCCATGCAGCTTGAACACCGCAAAGAACAAGACGATGGGCAGAAAATCAAACAGCAGCTTCATTGGACTCCACGGGCATCAATCCGGAATGGCGGCAAGGTGTCAGTGTACCCGATCCGGCCCGAACGCCATACCCGCGGGTTTCCCCCGCCCCCCCGCACCCGGCATAATGGATGGCCGTGAACCACCCCGCCCCCACCTTCGCCGACATCTACGACGCCGTGGTCGGAGACGACTACCAGGAATACTGGTGGCGCGGCTTTGAACGCTTCGTAGCGGATCACCAGGTTGAATTTTCCACCGTGTGCGATGTGGCCTGCGGTACCGGACGCACCGCACTGCGGCTGGCGGAGCAGGGGAAACAGGTGACCGGCACGGACCTGTCGGCGGACATGATCCGCGTGGCCCGCGCCCATTGCGAACTGGCGGGAATCCAAGTGGATTTTACCGTGCAGCCCATGCAGGAATTGTCCCTGCCGGAGCCGGTGGACCTGATCGTCTGCGCCTACGACGCCTTGAACGCGCTGCCTTCCGAAGACTTGCTGCGGCGGACGCTGGGCGGATTTTCCGCCCATCTGAATCCCGGCGGCCATGTGGTGTGCGACATGGCCACCATCCGACACCTGTGCGAAGACTGGGGTAGTGATGAAATCCGGACCGACGACCCCTACCCCTCTGTGTGGCATTCCGTGTGGGACGATGACCGCGGCATGCTATCCCTGCATCTGACCGTGGCCGTGCCCACCGGGGGGGGGATTTGCCGGGTCACGGAGCGAGTGTGCGAATATGGGTATTCCCAGGCGCTCATTGAAGACGCCATTGCCGCCGCAGGACTGGTGATCCAGGACCGGCGTGACCTGATTCCGTGGACCCCCGGCAGCGACCAGGGTGACCGGTGGTTCTATCTGCTACAAAAACCCCAAGGGGTGACCCTCCCATGACTGTTTCCGTCGATACCGGGCCGCTGGATATTCTGCGGCGCCTGTTGGAACAACCCACCGCTCCGTTCCACGAAGTGCGGGTTCTGACGGTGATCGGCGCCATTCTAAACCACTGGGGCATCCCGTTCCGCAGCGACCGCCACGGCAACCTGATCGCCCGTTACCAGAACGGACGCGGCCCCCGCTGGGCGCTGATGGCGCACACGGACCATCCGGGCGTCGAGATCACCGGGGTACGCGGCGGCACCGCCCACGGCACTTTTCTGGGCGGCGTGCGGCCGGACAGCCTGCCGGGGGCTCGGGTGCGGCTGTTTTGCGGGGATGACGCACAGGGGCAACCGGCCACCATCACCGCCACCCGCATGGTGGGCGGGGAAAAGCGCGTGACCATCGCCCTGGAACGGCCGGGATCGGTATCACCGGGCGCATTTGGCACCTTTGACCTGGGAGCGCCCACCGTAAATGAAAAAACCGTGGCCGCCATCGCCGTGGACGACCTGATCGGCTGTGCCACCGCCCTGAGCGTGCTGGCGTGGCTGAAATCCAGCGGGGCTCGCGCCCGGGTGTGGGGGGTATTCACCCGTGCCGAGGAGGTGGGCTTCGCGGGGGCCCAGTTACTGGCGGAGGCGGGCACCCTTCCCAGGGACACGTTGGTGGTATCGCTGGAGGCCAGCAAGGAGATGGCCGGGGCCCGGCAGGGGATGGGGCCGGTGATTCGGGTCGGCGACCGCACCTCCACCTTCAACGGCGATGCCGAGTACCGTTTGCACGGCGCGGCCAAAAAGCTGGCCGAGGCCAATTCCGACTTTCGCTTTCAGCGCCAATTGATGAGCGGCGGTACCTGCGAGGCCACCGTGTTCGCCGCCCTGGGGTATCCGGCGGTGGGGCTTGCCTATCCACTGGTCAACTACCACAACATGATTGACGATGGGGGCATCGCCCGGGAACAGGTGGCCACCGCCGACTATCTGGGTGGCGTCGATCTGCTGGAGACGGCCGTCACCGCGCCGGCGGGAGACTCTCTGGCCGGATACTATCGCCGTCTGACCCGTGCCACCGCGCGCTACCGAAAGAGGCTGTCATGACCCGTTTATCCGGTTGGTGGGGGATCGCCCTGCTGCTGGCGGGGCAGATCGCCCACGCCGAAGACCTTCCGTTCCGGGTGGTGGCCGAGGGGCTGCCCGCCGTGGACAATCTGGCGCGGGCCGACGACGGCACCCTGTATGCCACCCTGGAGTTGGGGCAGGGTGGCGGCCGTGTGATAAAGGTGGCGCCCGACGGCACCCTCTCCGTGGTGTTGCAGGCCCTGGACCGGCCGGACGGGCTGCTTCTGGTGGGCGATACCCTGTACATCACCGAGGAGGTGCGCGCCGGGCGGGTGCTGGCCTACGGACTGAAAAGCGGCGAGTTGCGCCAGATCACCATCCTGCGCAATCCGGAGGGAATCGACCGCCTGCCGGACGGTTCACTGGTGGTGGCCGAGGACCGGAAGCAGGGGCGTATCGTGCGCATTGCCCCGGACGGCACGGTATCGGAACTGGCAGGTGGGCTGAATCGCCCGGAAGGCCTGGCGGTGGCCCCGGATGGCACCATATATATCGCCGAAACCGCCTCCGGACGGGTGCTTGCGTTACGGGAAGGAAAACTGACCCCGGTGGCCTCGGACCTCAACGAGCCGGATCAGGTGGCGATCGGCCCGTTCGGCATCCTGTTCGTCACCGAAGATGCCCGCCCAGGGCGCCTGTTGAAATCCTTCGGCAACCGCATGATCCCCGTACTGGGCGGGCTGGCCGCCCCCCAGGGTATGGCCTTCCGCCCACCCACCCCCGAGTGCGGTGCGGCCATTTATCTGGCCGAGCAGGGCACCGGTCGGATTCTGGAACTGGGACCGGAATGCCCCACCTCTCCCTCTGACGAGTAGCACCCCGAAGTACCGGTGACACCCCCCTAAAACTGTTAATTTTTGCGACCCGATTTAAATGGCTTCACTTTCGCCAATTATTCGAAAATTCCGCTAAGTACTGGCATGCTCCGGGCCCGGCAGGTCCGCTTAAGGGATTAGTAACACCTTGAGGGCGCCGGGAGCGCGGGCCGCGGCAAAGGCGGCCGTACCCTCCTCCAGCGGATAGCTGGCGGCCACCAGCGGAGCCACATCGATACGCCCCCCAGCCAGCGCCGCCAATGCCGGGGCGAACGGCCCGCAGCGGGAACCGACCACGGTGATCTCATCGACCACCAGCGGTGCCGGATTCCACTCGGGCGGGTGGGCGCTGGTGGTCTTGAGCACCACCGTTCCGCACGGGCGGGTGAGGGATGCGGACAGTTGGAGCCCTTCCGGCCGCCCGGTGCAATCCACCACCACGTCCGCCCGCTCCGCTCCGGCGGCGAGGTCAGCGGCAGTAGTGGCAATGCCCCACCCGGCGGCCACCGCACATTTTTGCGGATGCCTGCCAAACAGGGTCACCCGGCATCCGGACAGGTGCAGCACCTGGGCACACAGCAGGCCAAGGCGCCCGTCACCAAGCACATACACCCGCTCGTTGCCTTGCAGCGAAAGCTGTTCCGGGATGCGGAACGCCGCAGCCAGCGGCTCAACAAAGACCGCCATCTGGTCGCTCACCGATTCCGGAACCGCCAACAGGTTATCGGCCGGAAGGGTCAAATATTCCGCGAAGGCGCCGCCCCGTCCCAGGATGCCGAGCACGGTCCGCTGCGGACAGTGACGGGGACGCCCCGCCCGGCAGGTCGGGCAGTGGCCACATGCCGCGTTGATTTCCCCCACCACCCGCTGCCCGGTGGCAATACCGTCGGCCCCAGTGTCCACCCGGCCGACAAATTCGTGACCGAGAATCCCATGAAAACCCATGTAGCCGGCGGTGATGGCCAGATCCGTAGCACAGACCCCGGCCACCGTGACCTTCACCCGCACCTCCCCTGGGGCGGGTTCCGGGACCGGAAGGTCATCCCGATAGCGTAGCGCGCCGTCGAAGGTCAGGCCGCGCATGCCGGAATGATCAACAGAAGTCGTCTTATCCCGCGGCGAGCATTTCCCGGGCGTGGGCCAGGGTAGCATCGGTGAGCCGCTCTCCGCCCAGCATGCGCGCCACCTCGCTCAGCCGTTGAGTATCGTCCAGCAGGGCCACGCGGGTGGTGGTGCGCGTGCCGTCGGTCTGTTTGTCCACCACCAGATGGGTGCTGGCCAAAGCGGCGATTTGTGGCAGATGGGTGATGCAGAACACCTGATGCCCGGCGGACAGGGCGCGCAGCATGTGCCCCACCCGTTCGGCCACCGAACCGCCAATGCCGGAATCCACCTCATCAAATACCAGGCATGGCACCGGATCCGCACCGATCATCACTTGTTTGAGGGCGAGCATGATACGCGACAGTTCCCCTCCGGAGGCCACCCGCGACAGGGGGCGCGGCTCTTCCCCCGGATTGGCGGCCAGCAGAAAACGTGCGCGCTCGGTGCCGTCCGGCCCCAACAGGGTGCCGTCGTGGGGAATACCGTCCCTGCAAGGGGCAAACTCCACGCTGAGCCGGGCGTGGGGCATGGGCAGATCAGTCAGATGGCCCCGCGCCGCCGCCGCCAGTTGCTCCGCCGCCGCCTCGCGTCCCGCCCGCAGCTCCGCCGCCTGCACCGCCACGGCCCGGGCCAGTTCGGCGCGCTCCGCCTCCAGTGCCTGCAGAACCTCGTCTACATCGCCCCCCCCGGCCAATTCGGCCCGGTACTCGGCTGCAGTCTGTAATATCTCTTCGATGGTGCGCCCGTATTTGCGCTTCAGCCCCTCGATGGCCGCCAGCCGGGCATCCACCTCCGCCTGCCGTTCTGGATCGGGCCGGGTCTCGTCGCGGAAATGGCGCACCGCATCGGCAGCTTCCTCCAACAGCATGCGGGCATCAGCCACCATGCGGCCGGTATCAGCCTGATCCGGGCTTACGTGGGTGATCTCGTCAATCCACCCGGCCACCTGCGCCAGCCTGTCCAGCACCGCGCCGTCCGCTCCGTACAGGGAGTCAAACGCCGCATCCCCCAAGGACTGCAGGCGCTCCGCGTGGGACAGGCGGCCCAGTTCCACCGTCAATTCGTCGTCTTCTTCCACATACGGATTCAGGGCCTGGATTTCGTCCAGCGCAAAACGCAGGAATGCGGTGCGGGCCTCGGCCTCCTGCCGGTGCGCGGTCAGTTCGCCGATCTTGGCGGTGAGATCCCGCAACCGATGGTATCCGTCGCGGTAACGCGCCGCCTGCGGCTCCAGTCCTCCCGCCGCATCCAGCAGACCGCCATGGGCGGAATCCGCCAGCAGGGAGCGCTGGGCGTGCTGCCCCTGAATATCGATCAATTCGCCGCCCAACTCCGCCAGCAGCGACAGGCCCACCCGGCGATCGTTCACATATACCGCATTGTTGCCGCCCCGGTCCAGCACCCGGCGCACCACCATGGTCTCTCCCTCGTCGGCACCGGCCTCGGCCAGACGCTCGCGCACCGGACCCGGCACCCGGACGAAGACCCCCTCCACCACCGCCCGCTCGGCACCGGAGCGGATCAGGCCCGCATCCGCCCGCCCCCCGGCCAACAACTGCAAGGCGTTGATCAACATGCTCTTGCCGGCGCCGGTTTCACCGGTCAGGGTGACAAATCCGGGGGCCAGAGACAGGCGCACCCGCTCCACCACTGCCAGATTTTCCACCGCCAGTTCAGCCAGATACGGCCTTGCGGAATGCGCTGTCACGGAACCCTCCAACGGATCAAACGGCCCATAAACGCAAGCGGGGCGCTCCGGTCATTTCCGGAACGCCCCGCATGAGACAAAAGACAACGGGCCCGCCCTTACAGGTGGGCCTCGATCTTGTCCTTCAACTGCTGGCTCGACGCGGCTCCCACCACCTTGTCCACCGGCTGCCCGCCCTTGATGAACAACAGCGTGGGAATGCCCATCACCTGGTAGCGGGTGGCAACATCCTGATTTTCATCGGTGTTCACCTTCACCACCTTGCAACGACCGGCATACTCTTCCGCCAACGCTTCCACAGTGGGAGCGATCATTTTGCACGGGCCGCACCAAGGGGCCCAAAAATCGACCATCACCAAAGTGTCGGCCTGAAGAACTTCCGATTCGAATTCGGCCGAATTGACCGCAACTGCACCCATGTTTCTCTCCTTAGGAACAAGTGCCTTCCGGTTCCAACAAAAACCATTTCCGCCGCAAAGCCCCTTGCTCTGCGCTTCCAATAGCCGGTCACTCCCGGATTGAATTACAAAAACACTTCATTCGGGAAAAACCATTGTAGGACGTGCCAAGAAGGTGGTCAATCCACACCTCCCAAAAAAACTGTATAAAGAACGACCAATCCAATTGCGGACGCCAGGAACCCGGCCCCCCGCAACACGGCTTCCGGAATCGCGTCGATTTGACGGGCCACCCTGCGATACGCTCCAGGCGCGGCGAACAGGGGCAGCCCTTCAAAAAGCAACAGAAAACCAATTCCAATGAGCAGGTCACGCCATCCCATAAAACTCTCCACAAAGTCGCGCGAGCTCAACGTTGACATCCCCCTGTGATTTGTTTACAGTTCCGCCGAGCCGGAGCGCAAGTGCTTTTTGTGGCCGGGGCCGTCGGGCGGGCAAAAACCCGGCCCCGGACCAGTCGCCGGAAACCGGCGGCGCGCGCGGGCAGGAACAGAGGTGTGGCCGGAAGCGCTTGCGACCGGGAAACAGCGCCAATCGGAGCGGAGCGGGTTAACGGACCATCCGTGCCACCGCGGGGCCCGGGGTGCGCGAGACTAGGGAGACAAAAGAATGAAAGCAAATCACGACGGGATTGTGTGGGCCTGCATCGCAGTGGGCATCCTGATCACCATTTTCATGTTCGCCGAAGGCGGCGGAAGCTGGCCGCGGGTCTAACCCCACAAGCCCACGAAACCGACACGGGGCGGCCCTCAAAAGGGGCCGCCCCGTTTTCGTTATCCCCCCTCCTTATAATGAACCCCATCGCCATGCACATGACATTCCCGCGTCCGGCCCACTGGCTGCCTCTCGTTTTCCTGCTGCTTCTGACGGCTCCCGCCGTCGGCCGCGCCACCGTCATCGATCGGATTGCCGCCGTGGTGGGGAATCAGGCCATCACCCTTTCGGAACTTGACGAAATGTGGGGGCAGGTGCAGCAGGATCCGCAACTGGCCATGTTGCTGCCGGATCGGGAAGCGCTGCTCTCACACCTGATCGACCAGCGCCTTCAGCTTCAGCGGGCACGGGAACTGGGGGTGGCGGCCACCCCGGAAGCGGTGGAAGGCGCGCTGCGCGAGATCATGCACAACAACGGACTGACCAAACTTTCGGATCTGGAGGCCGCGCTGGCAGCCGAAGGCAAGGAACTGAAGGCCTTTCGCCGCGAGATCCAGGATCAGATGACCTTGGGACGGGTCACCCAGCGTGAGGTGCGTGCCCGGGTGCAACTGAGTGATGCGGAGGTCCGGCAGTTTTACGATGCACACACGGACGCCTTTTCCCCCCCGCCAACCATGCGCCTGAGGCAAATCCAGGTGATTTTTGCGGGACTGTCCGCGGACGACCGGGAAGCGGCCCGGTTGCAGATGGAAACCCTGTCCCGGGAAATAACCGGCACCGACGCCTTCCTGGCCGCTGAAGAACGACTTGCCGGGACACCGGGTATTTCCGCCGGGGAAATCGGCACCTTTTCATTGGGGGACCTGCGCCCCGAACTGGCTGCCGCCGTGCACCGGCTGGAAGCCGGGCAGGTCAGCGAATTGGTAAGCCTGCCCGCGGGGATCGCCCTGTTTCTGGCTCAGGAGGTCAGCCGCAACCCGCCAGCGCCGTTTGAGGCCATTGCCGATACGGTTCGGGAATTGGGCACCCGGGAAGCGGTCGCCCGGCGTACCGATGAATGGATGGCCGGTCTGCGCCGCGAGGCCCATATCGTAATCCAGCCGCTGGACTCTCAGGTCGAAGCCGTACCGGTATCTGTCACGCCCTGACCCGCGGCAAGGATCGGCGATCCGGGGGTTAAATTTTAGAATCAGCCCTGTCGAGCCTGCTGGATTTCGTATTCTTCCAGGTGGCGGCGGCGGTCGGCCTTAACCACCAGATCTTTGCGCACTTCGGCCTTGAGGGCGTCCAGGTTGCCCCGGTCCTCCCCCATCAGCACATCGGCCACCGCCGGATGCACCGAAAGCACCAGGGTCTTGGCCTCGCGCTGGGCGGCGCTGGCGCGCACCTCGCGGAACAGTTCATAGGCAATGGTGGTTGGGCTCTTGGTGATGCCCCGCCCGTCGCAGTAACGGCACGCCTCGCAGTGCAGCTGCTCCAGGTTTTCCCGCTTGCGCTGGCGGCTCATCTCCACCAGACCCAATTCACTCATTCGGTACAGGTTGATGCGCGCCTTATCGGTTGAGACGGCCTGTTGCAGGGTCTGGAACACCTTGTCCCGATTGCCGGCCTCGTCCATATCGATAAAGTCGATGATGATGATTCCGCCAATGTTGCGGAACTTGAGCTGGTGCGCGATCTCCTTGACCGCCTCCAGATTGGTCTTGGTAATGGTGTCTTCCAGGCTGCCGGTCTTACCCACGTAACGACCGGTGTTTACATCGATCACCGTGAGCGCCTCGGTGGTCTCGATGATGATGTAACCGCCACTCTTCAGCCATACGCGCTTGCCAAGTCCCCGGGACAGCTCCGCCTCGATGTTGAAATACTCGAACAACGGCTGTGGCCCTTCATACAGAAATACCCGGTCAGCCACGCTGGGCAGATAGGTTTCCAGAAAGTCCATGATCCGGTCGAAGTACGCCTTGTTGTCGATGACCAACCGGTCCACGTCCGGCGTGAACATATCGCGCACGGCGCGGAAGGTCAGGTCCAGATCCATGTGCAGCAGGCACGGGGCCTTCAGGTACTGCCATTTCTTGAGGATGTTGGCCCACAACAGTTCCAGAAAGCCCATGTCGGAGGCAAACTCCTCCTCTGGCACGCCGGTGCTCACTGTGCGCACGATGTAACCACCGTTGGTGGTAGCCAGGTTGTCCACAATCTCACGCAGGCGGCGGCGTTCACGGTCGGAGCCGATGCGCCGGGAGATGCCCACGTGGCGGATGCCCGGCATGAACACCAGGTAGCGCCCCGGCAGCGAGACATACATGGTCACCCTGGGACCCTTGGTGGAAATCGGCTCCTTGGAAACCTGCACAATGATTTCGTCGCCTGAGCGAAGCAGCGCCTCGATGGGCCGACCGGCAGCCCGGGAGCGGCGCCCCTCACGCGGCCCCCGGCTGATCTCCTCGTCGTCACCGCCACCACCGACCAGATCCTCGTAGCGTTTGTCCGGATCCAGCACGTCTCCCACGTACAGAAAAGCGCTCTTGTCCAACCCAATATCCACAAACGCGGCCTGCATGCCGGGCAACACCCGCAGCACCTTGCCCTTGTAGATGTTGCCGACGATGCCCCGCTCCTTGGTGCGCTCGTTGAATACCTGTTGTACCTGGTCCCCCTCCAGCAGGGCGACACGGGTTTCCTCGCGGGTTGCGTTGATCAGAATTTCTAGTGACACGTAATGGCCTGCAGGTCAAAGTCCAAAAAATCGGGGTTTTGGCGCGCCGGGTCCATCAAGTGGTAAACGCGCTCCCCATCAGCATACATCAGTCCGACCCGCCGCATATGGACCGGATTTTCCGGATCGGCGACCCCCATCTCCTCCAGCACCTCGGCAACCCGGCAGGTGCGTGATCTATCGGACCCCAAGGCCATCAGCAAGTGATCAGACTGAAATTTCAACAATCGAAGCAGGGCACGCACGTCCATCTGACGGCTGCGCCCTTTTTTATCCAGACGGGTGACCATAGCGCTGTCCCGCGCCAGGAATTCTGCCACACGCACATCCAGACCCTGCGGAAGGCCGCCTTTCCAGCGCAGTTCATAAACATATATCACGTCATCCAACGCCAGGGAGCGTCCCCCCTGGGGTACCGGCACCGCCTCCAGCGCAATCAATCCCTCCGGCAGGGCGCCGTTCATCCGGTCGCAGAGTTCTGCGGCATCCATGGGCCGGGTGAGCAGCAGGTCCATTACCTCGCTGGTGCTCTCCGCGCCCAGCGCCAGGGCCGGGCCAAAAGAGAGGCGCGGGCGGGGATGGTGCCCCTCGCTCAGAGCCACCGGAATGCCCCCACGGCGTACCACGCGAGCGAACAGGGCCAGCACTTCCAGGTGGGACAGAAAGGCGATCGAGCCAAGCTTGGTCCACCGCACGCGCATGGGGAAGCGCCCTTGCGAGGACGTCTCCGGAACCAGAGACTCCGGAGCAATCGGGGTCAACTCGGGAACCAGCGGATGGTTAACCGCATCCTCGGTGAGCGGAAGATTGAACTCCTCGGCGCGTTCCCCCTCGGGCACGTATACCCGGGGCACCACCAGCGGGCCGGATTCCGGTGCGGTACACACCCCGCAATCGCCACACAGGCCGTAGCGACAGTCCTTAATGGTCCGTTCACGCAAGGCGCGGGCCAGGTCGGACGCGAAGTACTCCTTGCTGGTCCCGCAATCGAGCATGTCCCACGGCAATATCTCGTCGGTGGGAATTTCGCGCAGGGCGTAAAAGTCCGGGTCAATACCGAACCGTTCGAAGATCGCCTCCCAGGCGTCGGGATCAATCATTTCCTCCCAGGCGTCCATGCGGATGCCGCGCCGGAACGCCTCCTCCACCACCGCAGCAAGCCGCCGGTCGCCCCGGGAGAACACCGCCTCCAATCGTGACACCCGCTCGTCCTTCCAGGTGAAGCGCGCACCGCGCACGTGGCGGAACTGCTCACGCAGGTGTCGGCGGCGGCGGCCCACCTCGTCCATCGGCATCTGGCCGATCCACTGGAACGGCGTCATGGGCTTGGGCACATAAACCGAAGTACTCACCTTTACGTTGCGCATTTTGCCGCCCAGTTTTCGCCCCACCGCCAGTGCCGCCTGCGCCAGGCGCACTATGCCGTCCAGGTCTTCGATTTCCTCGGTGGGCAGGCCGTACATGAAATAGAACTTGATCTCCGGCCACCCCTCTGCAAACACGTTCTGCACCGCGGCCAGCAAATCGGACTCGGAGATGGGCTTGTTGATCACCTGGCGCATGCGCTCGGTGCCCGCCTCCGGGGCCATGGTAAAGCCGGTTTTGGTGACCCGCTTGATCTGGCGCACAACTGCCGGAGTCAGGGTGCCGATGCGCAGGGACGGCAGGGAATAGGCAATCCCCCGGTCGCCGGTGCGGTCCACCAGATCCTTGAGCAGCGGATACAGGCACAGGTAGTCGCCGGTGGACAGGGACGCCAGCGAAACCTGGTCCAGACCGGTTTGTTCCAGGGAGTTCAACACCAGATCACGCACCCGCTCCGGTGAGCGTTCACGCACCGGGCGGTAGGTATAACCGGCCTGACAAAAACGACATCCGTGAGTGCAGCCGCGCGTTACCTCCACGCTGATCCGATCGAATACCGCGCGGGCGGTAGGCAGCACCGGATCGGTGGGATAGAACGCCCCGTCCAGATCCGCCACCACCCTTCGGTTCACTGCGGCTGGAGCCGGATCCATGCTGCGAATTTCGGCCACCCGTCCGTCCGCATGATGGATCACCTGATACAGGGACGGCACATAGACGCCAGGGATGCGTGCCAGCGCAATCAGTCCTTCTGCGCGGGTGCCTCCGGAACGGCGCCAATCGCGCACGGTATCAAGCAGTTCATGCACCACCTCTTCCCCGTCGCCAATGACAAAGGCGTCGAAAAATGGGGCCAGCGGCTCCGGATTGTAGACCGAAGCCCCACCACCAATGACCATGGGGTGATGCGCCTGCCGCTGTTCCGCACGCAGGGGAATTCCCGCCAGATCAATTACCGCGAGGATGTTGGTGAAGGTCAACTCATAGGGGATGGTGATCCCCAGAATGTCAAAATCGGAAAGGGGCCGTTCGCTCTCCAGTGCGGTGAGCCGCCGCCCCTTTTTGCGCAGGGCCTTCTCGTAGTCGGGCCATGGGGCATAGGCCCGCTCCGCCAGCGCGTCGGTGCGGCTGTTGACGATCCGGTACAGGATCTGCAGCCCCATGTTGGAGATGCCGATCTCGTAGGCATCCGGAAACACCAGCGCCATCCGCACGTCTACCTCATCCCACGACTTGTGGTCGGCGTTGACCTCACCCCCGATATAGCGGGACGGACGCGCCACGGACGACAACAGCGCATAGCGGTCGAGATCGGGAGCGGGGAGGTTCTCCAAGTCGATATGTGGGGTAGGTCTCATGTTGGGGCGGCCGGAACGGCGCCGATCGCCCGGCGCGGACTAACGGTACAGGCTGATGTGCCGCTGGAGATGAACATTGGCCAGAATGCCCAGGGCCGCCATGGTGGTCACCAGCGCCGTCCCGCCATAACTCATGAGCGGCAACGGCACTCCGACCACCGGCGCCATGCCGAGGGTCATGGCCAGGTTCACAAAAACGTAGAAGGTTAGCATGCAAGTGATCCCGGCTGCAAGCAGCGTGCCCTCCAGATCCTTTGCCTTCATGGCGGTGTCCATGCCGCGCCAGATCAGCGCGGCGAACAGGGAAATCAATACCAGTACCCCCAGAAAACCCCACTGCTCGGCAAACACCGCGAAGATAAAGTCCGTATGCCCCTCGGGAAGAAATTTCAGCTGACTCTGACTGCCCTGCAGGAATCCCTGGCCGGCTATGCCACCCGCACCGATTGCAATTTTAGACTGGATCACGTGGTAGCCGGTACCCAGCGGATCGGCTTCCGGGTTGAAAAAAGTGACCAGCCGATTGCGTTGATAGGTGTGCAGGCTGTTCCAGAACCACTCCCAGAAGAACGGCAGCACCAGTAGCCCGGACAGACCACCGGTCATCAACGAGCGCGGATGAACACCGGAGATCAGCAGCATCACCCCAAACACGAACAAAATCATCAACGCCGAACCCAGATCCGGCTGCTTGAGAACCAGCACAAACGGGATAAACGCGAACGCCGAGGGGATCAACATATCACGAAAGCGAAATCCTTCCGGAGGCACCCTGTCGGCCAGATATCTGGCCAGCAACAGCACCACCGCAAGCCGGGCCAGTTCCGACGGCTGGATGTTGAGCCCACCCACCTGCACCCAGCGCTGAGCCCCCATGCCTACCTTGCCCAGCACCAGCACGGCCGTCAGCAACAAGATTGAGAAGCCAAAAATGTAGTGGGCATAGCCCAGCAGGCGATGGTAATCAAATGCCGCCAGAACGGTAAACACCATCAGTCCGGCCACCGCCCAGATCATCTGCTTGAGAAACAGGGGGGCGCCCCCATGGGACCATTGGTCGGTTACCGAATAGATAGTGGTAATCCCGACAAACAGAATGGCGGCAATCAACCCCACCAGCCGCCAATCCATATGAATAAACAGTCTGCGATCGACGGTGAACATCAGGTGGCCTCCCGCTCCCGGTGCAGTTCCTCAAGAACCCGGTACAGTTCCTCACCCTGGGGGGACTTTTCTCGGGCCCCCATGTAGGCCTCGATCACCTGACGCGCTACCGGCGCGGCGGCGGAGCCGCCGTGTCCACCGTGCTCCACCAGCACCGCCACCGCAATGTGCGGATCCTCCACCGGGGCAAAGGCGGCAAACCAGGCATGATCCCGGTGGCGGATGGGGATGTCCTTCTCATCCACATCCTGATCGCCCTCCGCCATTGAAACAACCTGAGCGGTACCGGTCTTACCGGCAATGGTCACCTTCTTGGAGCGGGCCGAGCGGGCGGTGCCCTTGGCATCCCACACCACGCCGGTAAGGGCGCTCTTCAGTACCTTGTAGGTGTTTTCCGCCAAGGCCACGGTCGGCAACGGGTCCGGCTCGTCTACCAGCAAACCGTCCGCCATGCTGTCCCATACCCCCAGCCGGATCGTAGGTCTGAAGCGCTTGCCGTTCACTGCAACGGCAGCGAGAAGGTCGGCCATTTGCAGTGGCGTGGCACTCACGTAGCCCTGACCGATCGCCACCGACAGGGTCTCACCCGGATACCAGATCTTTCCGCGGTCGGCCATTTTCCACTGGGTGGAGGGAACCAGGCCTTTCGCCTCTCCGGCCAGATCGATACCGGTCACCTGCCCCAGTCCAAACATGGTGGCATACTTGGCAATGGTATCCACCCCCAGTTCGTCCCCGTACTGATAGAAGTAAACGTCACAGCTTTCGATCAGCGACTGGCGCAGTCCAACCATGCCATGGCCGGTCTTTTTCCAGTCGCGGAAAGTCCGATCCAGGAACTTGTGCTCCCCCACGCAGAACCGCTCCTGCCCTCCCCGCAAGGTCTCCAGGATGGCCGCCGCCACCGGAATCTTGAACACGGAGCCAGGAGGGTAGGTGCCCTGCACTACCCGGTTGAACATGGGTTTCCTGCGATTTGTGGAAATCTCCTGCCACCGTTTGGAGTTGACCCCTTTGGCCAACTCCTCGGGATCGAAGGCAGGATAACTGGCCAACGCCAGCACCTTTCCATTGTTCGGATCCAGCGCCACCACCGCGCCGGGACGGTCTCCAAGCGCCTGTTCGGCGGCCTTCTGCACTTCGATGTCAATCGATAGATAGACGTCGTTGCCCACTATCGGGGGAACCCGGCTGATTTCGCGCACCTCGAAGCCCTGCGCGTCCACCTCGATCTGGCGGCTGCCCGGCACGCCGCGCAACGGCGCATCAAATGTGCGCTCGGAACCGTACTGGCCCACCCGACTGCCCGGCAGCACCTCGGCATACGCATTGGAGGACAACTGCTTTTCGGTGATCTCACCCACATATCCCAGCAGGTGCGCCGCCGCCTTCCCGTAAGGGTAATGGCGCCGGGTTTCGGCGATCACCCGCACGCCGGGGATTCGCGCCCACTCAATATCGGCCACCTGGGAAAGGGTCAGGTCCTGATGCACGGTCACCGGCACATAGGGAACGCGTCGCCGCTGTTTGCGGGCTTGTTCGCGGATTTTTTCGGTGTCGATGCCGAGCAGTTCCCCCACCCGGTTGCTGGTGGCCTCCAGATCCTTCACGTCGTCCAGCACCAGAGCTAGGGAAAAGGTCGGAACATTGGTAACCAAAGGACGGCCCATGCGGTCGAACACCAGCCCCCGGTCCGGGGACTCGGCCACCTCACGCACCTTATTGTTGGTGGCCAGGCGCATGTATTTTTCGTGGTGCAGCACCTGCAGATACCAACTTCGCGAGACCAACAAGAGGAAGCCAAGCAAAATCAGCCCGGTGGTCAACGCCACCCGGCCGCGCACCGACCACCCCAGGTTTTCCCGCTCCAGCGGAATCACGAGGACCACCGGCGACGGCGGCCGGAACTGGCGTAAACCAGCAACGCACCGCCCACAAGCAGGTTCGACAGCACTGCGGGAATCAACTGATACAGCACCAGCCAGCCATCAAACCGGACCACCCCGGCCATGTGATACAGCACCGCACCGAACAACTCCGCCAGCAGCATGAACACCGCCAATAACATGACCTGCTGGGAAAACAGCATCTCCGGAAGCAACCGCGGCAGCAACCCGGCACCCACCCCCACCAACGGCAACAGCACCAGATGCAGACCGACCTGCCCGGCGGTGAAGCGGTCGTACAACAGCCCCAGGGCAAACCCCACAATCACCCCCGGCCCCTCTCCCAGCAACAGCCCGCACAGGAACGCGGTGACCAGCCCCAGGTGCGGCACCCACGCATCCGGCAGCAACGCCGGCAGAATTCTCACCTGCAGGGGAATCGCCCCCATGACCACAAACCCGAACAAAAGCCAGCGGGCAAACGGGGTCACGACGGCTCCTCCGGCTCCGGCACGAGCGGCACCGGCTCCGGCGGGTTTTCCCGCAGCTCCAACTTTACCGGCTCACCGCTGGCGACGATCACCACTTCTTCCAGGGTGTCGAAGCGAACGCCGGGAGACACGTAGATTTTCAGAAAGGCCTCTGTCTTTTCACGCACCACGCGCACCACCGTGCCCACCGGAAGCCCGGCGGGAAACGTCCCCGACAGCCCGGAGGTGACCACCATATCGCCGGGAAGCACATCGGCGGAACGGTGCACGTAGCGCATTTCGGCAATCAGCGGCACCCCGGCCACCGCCTCCCGCTCACGAGCGGAGAGAGGGCGCAAGGCCGACGGGCGCAACCCTCCGATCAGGATTCCCGCATGCCGGGTCCGCTCGATGCGCACCGGAATCACCGTGCCGCGGTTGTGCACGGCCAGCACTTGGGCGGTGGTGTGGGTGGCTTTGGCGACCCGTCCCACCACCCCCTGGGGAGAGATCACTGCATCGCCGGAGGCCACCCCGTCGAACTGCCCGCGATCCACCAGAAAGGCCTGGAACCAGTGGGTGGCATCGCCGCCCACCACCCGTGCAACGGTGCCGCGCCGGTGGCGGGACGACAACCCGGCGGACGCCTCCAAGGCGCGCAGCCGCAGGGCCGCGTCCCGAAAGCCGTCCCGTTCATCCTGCACCCGGGCCAACTCCCCGCGCAGACGTAAATTTTCTTCGTGGACTTCGCCCAGCGCCAGATAGGCTTCCCAGTTGCCGGTTACCCAGTTGCCGATGCCATCGGCAACCTCCACCAACTGGCTGGATACCCACACAAACGGGGCCTCGATCAGGGAAAGAGGTCGGTTACGCGTTTGTGGAAAGAGGATAAACAGCGCAAGGGCGGTGGCCAGGAGCGCCCACACCCAGCGACCTCCCCGCCGCCGCCTTACCACCATCGGGCGCCGTTAGGAAGAGATGGAAATTTTGCGCAGCAGGTCGAGTTCCTGCAACACCTGCCCACCGCCCAGAACCACGCTGGTGAGCGCGTTGTCGACGGTGATGATCGGCAGGTTGGTCTCTTCGCGCAGACGCACATCCAGGCCACGCACCATGGAACCGCCTCCGGTGAGAACCAGACCGCGGTCGATAATATCTCCGGACAGCTCCGGCGGCGTGTTCTCCAGCGCCACCTTGATGGTGTTCACGATGACCGAAATCGGTTCCGCCAAGGCTTCACGCACCTCGCTGTCGTCAATTACCAGGGTTTTGGGGATGCCGGAGATCAGGTCGCGCCCCTTGATCATGGTGCTCATGGGCTCTTCCATGGGATAGGCGCTGCCGATTTCCATCTTGATGCGCTCGGCCATGTGCTCGCCGATCAGCAGGTTGTACTTGCGTTTCACGTAGTTGACGATGGCCTCGTCCATCTTGTCGCCGGCCACCTTCACGCTCTCGCTGTACACGATACCGGCCAGAGAGATCACCGCCACATCGGTGGTGCCGCCGCCGATATCCACCACCATGTTGCCCTCCGCCTCGGCGATGGGCAGCCCGGCGCCGATGGCGGCAGCCACCGGCTCCTCGATGATGTACACCTCGCGGGCCCCGGCCAGTTCCGCCGAGTCACGCACCGCACGCTGCTCCACCTGGGTGATGCCCGACGGCACGCAGATCACAATACGCGGGCTGACAAAGCTGCGTCGGTTGTGGGCGCGCTGAATGAAATGCTTGAGCATTTTCTCGGTGGTCTCGAAGTCGGCAATCACGCCGTCCTTCATGGGCCGGATGGCGATGATATTGCCGGGGGTACGCCCCAGCATACGCTTCGCCTCCGCGCCGACCGCAAGAATTTTGCCGCTGTTCTTGTCGATGGCCACCACGGACGGTTCGTCGATGACGATGCCGCGGCCCTTGACGTATACCAGCGTATTGGCGGTACCCAGATCGATCGCGAGATCGTCGGACACCCACCCCATGAGCTTATTTCTGACCCCAAACACCCTTAGATACTCCCCTCTCCAGGCGGAATCCGCGCTGAATCCAGCCCCGCCGGCAGAATTCGTTGCTATGTATGACTTTTATGTCAGTAACGGCGCTTTTTGTCAAAGACATACAATGCTAACAGATTGGACCGCATCCCGGTATTGATTTCCCACTCCCCATATCCCACCCGGCGGACACCCACCGCAACAGGCCTCCCCCACATCTCCGGTGTATACTGGCGTTCCGCTCGTACACAGCCGCTTCACTGCCCGGGACGGGGGCGGCGCGCGTGCATTGACCCCGCCAATTTGGGAGGCCGCATGACCCAGAAAACCTGCTTCGAGGCCGAGGTGATTCAGGTGGTTCTTGAAACGATGGATGTGCTCACCTTCCGTTTCCGGATTCCCGAGGACGTGCCGTTTTCCTGGAAGGCCGGGCAATTCGTCAACCTGACCGTCGACACCCCCGAATATGGGCCGGACATGTCCCGCCTGACCCGCGCCTACTCCATCAGCTCGGCGCCGTGCGAAGGGAATTTTCTCGATCTGACCGTCAAGTATTACGAGGACGGTCACGTCTCCCGGCACCTGCGCGAGGTCACCTACCTGGGAGAGGTCATGACCATCGAAGGGCCGTTCGGGAAATTTTTTTACGAGGAAGGCATGGGCGACCGCATCGCATTGATCGGCGGCGGTGCCGGGGTGGCGCCCATGCGCGCCATCGCCATGCAGATTCTGGAGCAGGGGCTGGACGTGGACATTCGCTATCTGGCCAGTTGCCGCACCCCTAACGACATGATCTATCTGGCCACCCTGATCGGCTGGACCGAAACCCATCCGAACCTGCACGTTACCCACACCATCACCCGCCCGGAAGGGAGCACCTGGAACGGTGCCACCGGACGCATCGACGCGGCGTTTCTGCGGCACCATGCCCCGCCGGACTCCACCGACCTGTACTACGTGGCGGGCCCCACAGAAATGGTAAAGGGGGTACGCACCGCACTGAAACAGGATCTGGGAGTGGACAAATCACGCATCATCTGGGAACCGTGGGGATAAAAAGCCGTGAACGTGGTCCTGGTAGCTCCGGAAATCCCGCCCAACTGTGGCAACGTGGCACGCCTGTGCGTCAGCGTGGGGGCCCGCCTGCACCTGGTGGAACCTCTCGGCTTCGAACTGTCCGACCGCTACCTGAAGCGGGCCGGGCTGGATTACTGGCAACACCTTGACCTGACCGTACACCCGGGCCTGGCCGCACTGGAGCGGGAACGGGGTAGCTCCCCCATGTACCTGGCATCGGCCCACGCCGATCGCCCCTACACGGAAGTCCGCTTTACGGATGACGACTGGCTGGTGTTCGGCAGCGAGACCGCCGGGCTGCCCCCCGAACTGGTGCGCCGCCATCCGCACGCGGGCATCCGCATTCCCATGTGGGGCCCGTCCCGCTGCCTCAACCTGAGCAACTCGGTGGCGGTGGTGGTGTTCGAGGCCCTGCGCCAGATGCGCGGCGCCGATTTCTACCGGACTGAAACCTCCGAAGTGGCGCCCGCCACGTAAACCGGAGCCCCCTTCACCAGAAACAGCGGGTTGATGCGCGACCCGCCCAGGCGCCCGCCCCAGTGCAGGTGCGGTCCGGTGGCGCGGCCGGTTGCACCCACCTTGCCGATCAGATCCCCCGCGTGCACCCGCTGACCGTCCGTCACCGTCACTTCCAACAGATGCATATAGAACGTGAACAACTCGCCGCCGTGCTCCAGAAATACCGTGTTTCCGCCGAAAAATCGATCTCCCGCCAGCCGCACAATGCCTTCGTTGGGGGCGATAACCGGGGTGCCCTCCGGAGCCGGAAAATCCTCTCCGTTGTGCGGACTGCGCGGCTGGCCGTTGAATACCCGGCGGTGGGCAAAGCGGCCCGACGGGCTGGCGTCCACCGGCATTATCCAACCGTCGTTCCACAGGGGGTTCTCCGCGCCGCTCTCCCACAGGCGCTGCACATCAGCCTTTTCACGCCCGGCCCGCTCCAGATTTTCCTGACTCAGGTTGACCTTGCTGTCCGGCACCCCCTCCACTCGCTGCTCCGGAAAATCCACCGGCGTCACCTCCACGGTGAAACGGTCCAGGATCAACGACTCACCCGCGCGCAGCACCCGCACTTCCATCGGGCTGGCACCCGGATCGCTCTGCATGTCCACCCCCACCAACCCCACAAAGCGGGTTTCGGAAACGGCCGCAAACCGTACCGTGCGCGCCCGGTAACTGCCCCACGGCGCGGAATCGCCGGGCTGAATGGTCACCTCCACGCGGGCCACGCCACCCTGCGGAATCTGCAGCGTGCCCGCCTGCGCGGCACCGGGTGCCGCAGCCATGGCCGGAAGCAGGAAGAAAAGCAGGAAAAGCGGGACACGGAAGGCCGCCTTCGCCTTGCAATAAGCGGGAATTTGCTGATAATAATGGGCTAGGATCATTGTTGATTTTTCTTATGAGACTGAGGATATCGGTTTCCCTGCCTTGCACGTGTCCGGGGCGCCATTGCTCCGGGACCCAATGCTTCGGAAACGGGAGTCCGAATACGGGGTGGTGAGACGGCCTGCGGCACCCGCCGTTCAAGTCGACCTGAAACCCCGGGTAGGGCCCCCACCTGTAATAACAGGGTTCCGGACAAAAACTGCCCCGAACGGCAAGGTGGGGAATATTAATACCGCGTCCCGGCTGGCTCTGGCAAGCCGACCGACACCGGTCACGCGGTAAGGCATCGCCATTCGTCGAGTCCGTTCGACGCCTTTCCGGCGGGTCGCCGTCCCTTGGAGGAGGTGCCCGCCCCCCGATGTCCCCGGTCCGTCCACGCGTACCCGCCCACCGGCGTACGCCCCGAGGTGTGATGGATCTGTTCACCGCTCCCCAGGCCCAAACGGCCCCGCTGGCCTGGCGGGTACGCCCCCGTTCGCTGGCCGAGTACGTGGGCCAGTCCCACCTGCTGGGGGAGGGGGGACTGCTGCGCCGGCAACTGGCCGCCGGCCGGATCGGATCGCTGATTCTGTACGGCCCGCCCGGTTGCGGAAAAACCTCCTTGGCCCACCTGATCGCCCGGGAACTGTCGCTGCCCTTTACCGAGATGAACGCAGTCACCGCCGGGGTGCCCGACATCCGCAAGGTGGTGCAGGAGGCCACCGCGCACCGGCAACGGACCGGCGGCGGCATCCTTTTGTTCATCGACGAGATCCATCGCTTCAACAAGCCTCAACAAAGCGCCCTGCTGCCCCATGTGGAACAGGGGTTGATCACTCTGATCGGGGCCAGTACCCAGAACCCGTTTTTCGCCATCATCCCGCCCCTGGCCTCCCGCTCCCATATCGTTGAACTCAAGCCGCACGGGGCCGATGAACTGCGCGCCGTGCTGAATGTGGCCATTCACGACCCGGAGCGGGGGTTGGGAAAGGAAAACCTGCAGGTGGACCCGGAGGCTCTGGAATTCCTCTCCGAGCGCAGTGAGGGGGACGCCCGTCGCGCCCTGAATGCCCTGGAGACCGCCGCCACCACCACGCCTGTGGATGCCACCGGGCGAATTCACATCACCCGCCCGGTGATGGAGGCCTGCCTGGGCAAAAAGGCAGTGATCTACGACGACGAAGATGCCCATTACGACACCATAAGCGCCTTCATCAAAAGCATTCGCGGCTCCGACCCGGATGCGGCCCTGTACTGGCTGGCCAAGATGATCGAGGGCGGTGAAGACCCCCTGTTCATCGCCCGGCGGCTGGTGATCGTGGCCAGTGAGGACATCGGTAACGCCGACCCGCGCGGACTGATGATTGCGGTGGCCGCACAGCAGGCGGTAACGGCGATCGGCATGCCGGAAGGGCGCATTCCCCTGGCCCAGGCTACGACCTACCTGGCGCTGGCACCCAAAAGCAACGCGGCCTACATGGCGGTGGATGCGGCACTGGCGGATGTGCGCGGCGGCACGGTGCTGCCGGTGCCACCCTACCTTCAGGACGCCCACTATTCCGGCGCCAAGCGCCTGAACCGGGGACAGGGATACCAATACCCTCACGATTTCCCGGACCATTTCGTGGCCCAGGATTACCTGGGGGCCACTCGTTCCTACTATCGTCCCACCCGGCAGGGTTTCGAAGCCCGGCTGGCGGAGCGCATGGCGGAACTCGACCAATTACGCAAACAGGGCGCCCCGAGGGGTGCCCGCAAATAATCGGAAAATACCCATGGATCCAATCACCATCCTGCTGGCGGTCGCCGTCCTCGGCAGTTCCGCGGCCACCCTCTTTCTGCTGCGCCGCTCCGGCGCTTCAGGGGGGGAGACGGTAGCGGCCAAAATCATCGAAAATGCCGAGCGCGAAGCCGATCTGCTGCGCAAAGCGGCGGCGATGGAGATCGACGGGCTGCGCAAATCCGCCGAGGCGGATGTGGATGCGGAAATCCGTGGCCGGGCCGCGGCGCTGCAAGGCCGGGAACAGGCAATCGCGGCACGGGAGGCCGACGTGGAAGACCGCTCCCGGCGACTCTCCGCCGCCGAGGCCGAGACGGAGTCGGTGCGCGCGCGGCTGACCGCCGATCTGGAGCGTGTTTCCAGCCTGTCCGCGGACGAAGCGCGGCAAATGCTGCTGGAACAGCTGGAGACCAGCCTGCGCTTCGACAGCGAGCGGCTGGTTTCCCGCATGGAGGAGGAGGCCCGCGCGGAGGCGGACGACCGGGCGCGCCACGTGATTGCCAGCGCAATTCAGCGCATCGCCAGCGATTATGTGACCGAGGCCACCATCTCCGTGATCAACCTGCCGTCCGACGACATGAAAGGGCGCATTATCGGCCGTGAGGGGCGCAACATCCGCGCCCTGGAATCGGCCACCGGTGTCAACCTGATCGTGGATGACACCCCGGAGTCGATTCTGGTTTCCAGTTTTGACCCGTACCGACGCGAAGTGGCCCGCCGCACCCTGGAAAACCTGATGGCCGATGGCCGTTTCCAGCCCACCCGCATTGAGGAAACCGTTTCCTCGGTGGAGAAAAAGCTGGAGGAGGAGGTGCTCGAGGAGGCCAGCAAGATCCTCTACGAACTGGACATCCACGACATGCACCCGGAACTGATCGGTACCCTGGGGCGGCTCAAGTACCGCCTCAGTTACGGCCAGAACAATCTGGCCCACGCACGGGAGGTGGCCCTGATCTGCGGCATGATGGCCGACGAACTGAAGCTCGACCGCAAGCTGGCCGTGCGGGGCGGCCTGCTGCACGATGTGGGCAAGGTGCTCAGCCACGACCAGGAGGGCGGTCACGCGGTGCTCGGCGCGGAACTGGCGGAAAAATGCGGGGAACATCCGAACGTGGTCAATGCCATCGGCGCCCACCACGGCGACATGAAACCGATCACCCGGGAAGCCTGGCTGGTGGCCGCAGGCGACGCCCTGTCCGCCGGACGCCCCGGCGCCCGGCGGGAAAACATGGACCTGTACGTCAAGCGCCTCAAGAACCTGGAAGCGGTGGCCGGGGAGTTTCCTGGCGTGGACCGTGCCTTTGCCCTGCAAGCCGGACGCGAACTGCGGGTGCTGGTGGATGCCGACCGGCTGGACGATGCGGAATGCCTGAACGTCTCCCGCGACATCGCCAAGCGGATCGAGAAGGAGATCGCATACCCGGGCCAGATCAAGGTGTGCCTGGTACGTGAATCCCGCTTCATCGAGTATGCCCGCTGATGAACATCCTGATGATCGGCGACATCATGGGGGAACCGGGCCGCAAATCGGTATTCCGCCATGTGGACCGCCTGCGTGACGAATACCGCCTGGAACTGGTAATCGGCAACGGCGAAAATGCCGCCGGCGGGTTTGGCATTACCCCGGAGATCGCGCGGGAACTGTACCGGCAGGGCATCGACGTAATCACCACCGGCAACCACGCCTGGGACAAGCGCGAGGCCCTGGACCTGTTCCGGGAGGAAAAGCGCCTGCTGCGCCCCGCCAACTACCCGGACGGCACCCCCGGCCAGGGAAGCGGCCTGTTCACCACCCGTTCCGGCCATCAGGTGGGGGTGGTGCAGGTGATGGGGCGGGTGTTCATGCATGCCCTCGACTGTCCGTTCAAGGTGGCTGCCCGCGAGGTGGCGCGGCTCAAGCGTGAAACCCCCTGCGTGGTGGTGGACATGCACGCCGAAGCCACCAGCGAGAAGGTGGCCATGGGGTGGCACCTGGACGGCCAGGCCTCTGCCGTGGCCGGTTCCCACACCCATGTCCAAACCGCCGACGAGCGCATCCTCCCCGGCGGCACGGGGTTTCTGACCGATGCGGGAATGACCGGCCCCATGGACGGGGTGATCGGCATGAAAAAGGAGATTGTCCTGTCCCGCTTTCTGACCGGCATGCCCAAACGCTTCTCCGTGGCCACCGGCCCCACGGTGTTTGCCGGGGTGATCTTTTCCCTTGACCCGGACAGTGGCCGTTGCACCGGCGTGAAACGGCTGTACCTGCCCGATGCCTGAGGCCGGTACCGATCCCTCCGGCCTGCCCGCGCGGGAGATTCTATCCGTCGCCGAGCTGACCCGTCGGGTACGGGAAATCCTCGAAGGGCAGATCGGCACCGTGTGGCTGGTGGGTGAGGTGAGTGGCCTGCGTACCCCCCCTTCCGGTCACATGTACCTGACCCTGAAGGATGCGGAAGCGCAGATCCGTGCCGTGGTGTGGGGCTCCACCGCCCGTTACCTGACCCACCGACCCGCCGACGGCGAGCGTATCCTGTGCCGCGCGCGCATCACCGTGTATGAACCGCGTGGAGACTACCAGGTGGTGATCGACTATCTGGAGACCGCGGGCGCCGGCGACCTGTTCCGCCAGTTCGAGGAATTGCGCCTGCGCCTTTCCGCTGAAGGGTTATTTGACCCGGAGCGAAAGCACCCCCTGCCCATGGTGCCACGCCGGGTGGCGGTGGTAACCTCCCCCACCGGCGCCGCACTGCGCGATGTGATCTCCGTGCTGGGCCGCCGCGCCGCCGGGCTGCCGGTGCTGCTGGTACCCGCCCTGGTGCAGGGACGGGACGCTCCGAGCCAACTTACCGAGGCGCTGGGGCTGGCCGCAACCCAGAAAGACGTGGACGTGATTCTGTTGGTGCGCGGGGGCGGCTCTCCGGAGGATCTGGCGGCCTTCAACGACGAGGCCTTGGCGCGGGCCATCGCCGCCTGTCCGGTGCCGGTCATTGCCGGAGTGGGGCATGAAACCGACGTGAGCATTGCCGATTTCGCCGCCGACCTGCGCGCCCCCACCCCCAGCGCCGCCGCCGAGTTGGTCAGCGCCGGCTGGCTGGAACTGGTCACCCGCACCGGCGAACTGGCGCGTCGAATGGATGCCGCCATGGGCGCCCTGCTGACCCGGGAGCAAAACCGGCTGCGGCACGCACGGTCCGGATTGACCGATCCCCGCGAGCGGCTGCGCCATCTGATGCAACGCACCGACGATCTTCAACTGCACCTGTCACGGGCATTCGGCCTGCGCCTGGCGGTGTCCCGCCAGCGCCTGATGACCCTCTCGGCACGGGTGTTCGCGGCCGCCCCCGTGGCCCGGCTGGCGGTGGGAGAGAGTCAGGTAAACGGGTTGATCCTGCGCCTGCGCGGGGCCATGGAACACACCCTGGAGCGCGCCCGCACACGGGTGGACCGGAACGCCGGCCGACTGGATGCCCTGTCGCCCCTGAAGGTATTGGGGCGCGGCTATGCGGTGGCCACCCGGAATGGTCAGGTGCTGACCGACGCTTTGGAGGCGGCTCCCGGTGACGCCATTACCGTTCGGCTTCGGAAAGGGGAACTGGACTGCGCCGTGACGGGAACCCGTGCGGATGACGGAGACGGACGCCGGAACAATTAACCGGCGTCCTCCACGGAAACCGGCACCGCTTCATCCGACACCGCCGCTTCCGGTGCCACTGACTGCAGCCGGTCGCCAATCTCAACGGGCATGATCGCCCGCATCACCCGTGCCGACGCCGTGCGATCCTGAACGGAAATCACCTGCAACACGCCAATTTTCCGGGTCGGCAGGCGGGGATTCGCGAACAGTCCGGGAACCCGTACCTTGCGTCCGCGCTGCAGGATTTCGAACTGATTCCCCGGCTTCAGGCCGTCCCGTTTGCCGAGATCGATGTACACGATGTGACCCCTTCCCAACAGGGACGCCGCGTCCTTGGCATCGATGATCATGCCGGTCAATCCCCCGGGGGGATCCACGTGTACGTCCACTTCCGGCTTCTCGTAGGGAACCAGCAGGTCGCCACTGAGAACCGTTTCGAAGGAACGGTTTACCTTTGCCAGAAAGAGCCCGTTGTTTTCCTGCTCCTGCACCGTAACGACACCCAGCACCCGCACCAGCTTGCCCACCGCATCGTCCGTCAGCGGATGATAGACCGGCCGCTCCACGCGAACGATGTAGAACTTGTCCCCCACCTGGGAGGACTTGAACCAGTTCATCTTCAGGAATACTTCGTCATTGCGGCCCATGATGAAGCGCGGTTCGTAGGTGCCCACCAACCGCCCTTTGGCGCGGAGGCTGCGGGTGATATAGCCCGCCGCCTCCACCAGGGTCGGGTTGATGGCGCCGCGCGGCACCGTCCACTCCACCACCTTGACCGGCTCGTCGGGCCGTTCCACCTCCAGCTCGGTGGCAATTTCAGCACGGAATTCCTCGGGGATTTCAAATTCCTCCATGCCCACCAACTGCTGGAAGTCCACCTTTGCAGTGTCCTCCACCTTGATTTCTTCCTCGACAATGTCCACCAGCGGTGGCACTTCCGCCGATTCAAAACCGTCTTCCGGGACTGGCGCCACCTCGATGGCCTCCACGTCCACCGGGATCAATTCCTGAATTTCCGGCGGCAGCAGGGCCACCGGAATGCGAATGCGGTCGCCCGGATAGATCAGATCGGGATTCATGATCTCGCCGTTGTAGTCCCACACCTTGGGCCACAGAAAGTTGTCGGCCAGATAGGAATCCGAGATGTCCCACAGGGTATCGCCGGTAACCACGCCATGCAGGCGACCCTTCGAGGTCACGATGGCGTTACCGTACTTGTCCACCATGCCCACCACGGTCGCCGGGGCGAGGTCCGGGGAGTCCAGGGTGTCGTAGTCCATCGGAGCTTCCACGTCCCCCCTGGCGACCATCCTCTCCGTGTCGATGGAATAGGTGTCTGAAAAGGCCACGTCCTTGGGCCCCGTGGCACATGCGGTCAGTGCCGCCAGCAACACGGCACCGCCCACCCCCGCCAGCAGGCGGGTCGAAATCAGTGGGGAACCATTCATGGTTTTTATCGCTCCAATCGACCTTGTTTTACCGGCTCACCGTCTTCCCTGACGCGCGACGCCGGCCCCTCGCAACCGGTCAAACTACCTTATCGGCACCCCGCGTTGCCACTATTAATCGCGGCAAGCGGCCTTCCGCGGCGTGTCCCGGCGCCCGAATCACTGGTAGAATCAGAGCCATCTGAGCCTAGGAGACTCCACCATGCAATTCCGACCGCTGGGCAAAAGCGGCCTCGACGTCAGCGTCATCTGCCTCGGCACCATGACCTGGGGTGAGCAGAATACCGAAGCCGAAGCCCATGCCCAACTGGATCGGGCACTGGATGCCGGCGTCAACTTCATCGACGCCGCCGAAATCTACCCGGTACCCACCAGCGCGGAAACCTACGGCGCCACCGAGCGCATCATCGGCACCTGGCTGGCCGCCCGCCACGGCCGCGAGCGGGTGATCCTGGCCACCAAGGCCGCCAGCCGCGCCGACTGGCTGCCGTGGATTCGCGAGGGCCACCCGCGCCTGGACCGGAAAAACCTGGAACCGGCACTGGATGCCAGCCTCCAGCGGCTGCAAACCGACTACGTGGACCTGTACCAGATGCACTGGCCGGACCGCACCACCAACTACTTTGGCGAACTGGGGTACGCCCACCAGGCGGACGACGCCCCCATACCCGTCGAAGAAACTCTGGCCGTACTCGGCGATTTCGTCAAGGCGGGCAAGGTGCGCCACGTAGGGCTGTCCAACGAAACCCCTTGGGGCATCATGGCCTTCCTGCGCGCCGCGGAGCGTCACAATCTGCCCGCCGTGGTATCGGTTCAGAACCCGTACAGCCTGCTCAACCGCACCTTCGAGGTGGGCAATGCGGAGGTGGCCATACGCGAGCAGGTGGGGCTTCTGGCTTACTCCCCGCTGGCCTTCGGCGCCCTGTCCGGCAAGTACCTGGGCGTTCCCCCCAAGGGCGCGCGGCTGACCCTGGACCGGTTTTCCAAGTTTACCCGCTATACCGGCCCCACGGGACGCACCGCCACCGCCGAATACGTAAACCTCGCCCGCCAGCACGGCCTGGACCCGGCCCGGATGGCGCTGGCCTGGGTCCACAGCCGCCCGTTCACCACCAGCACCATCATCGGCGCCACCACCCTGGAACAACTGGACGCCAACATCGCCAGCGTGGACCTGACCCTGCCCCCGGAAGTGGTCCAGGGCATCGAGGCAATCCACGCCCGGCTTCCCAACCCCTGCCCCTGAGCGCCACCACCATGAGCACCCCCTATCTTCCCGTCGCGCAACTGCCGGATGGAGCCGAATGCGCCAAGTGCTTCCGCGACGACCTGCCCCTGCGCCCCGACCCGGAAATCGACGAAATCTGGTTCTGCGAGCCGTGCTGGCAGGAGCGGGAGCGGGTCACCCAAACGCACCTGTTCGGCTACGACAACGACATCGGCGAGGAGTAGCCCCCGGCGGGCAGCGTTTTTTTGGGGGGGGAACGCGGCCCATGGGGAGCGGGCCCTTGACCTGTGCGCCGCGGCCATGTGCCTTGCACTCGGGGCACAGCCTACCCCCGTCGTTCCATGGGGCGCCCGCGCTGCTGGCGAATGCGGTGAACGTGGCCCAGCCCCCGATTTCCATCCACGCATATTCAATGGGTTGCGCAGTGACATGGGCCCTACCCCACCCGCCCTTCGGCACCATCACGGGGCCGTGATCGTGCTACTTCGCTTCGCAAACGGCAAAGCTAAACCGTGGGCCACGGTAAAGCACCGAGCATAACCCACTGATAACGCGGCGTTTTATCCCGTTTGTGGGTATGGAGGATTTATTTCGCAAAATATCGGATGAAAATCCAGAACCGGTTGGTTTCATTTGAAATTTCGCGTTTGTGGTTGCGAACTAAAACACGGTGAAAATTAACGGTTTTCACGTTCAGAACCGGTTGTTTTTGTGGAATAAAACCCGCTTTGTGGGGGCGTTTCGCACCGTGGGTTTCGCATGTTCACGGTGATCTCGGAACGGAATATCAAGGGGTTCTGAAGGCCGGTAGCACGATTCGGAATGCTTCCCAGTGGATTATGGGGGATGATTTTCAGAACCCATTGAAAACGTGGACAAAAATAGGCGTTGTGGCGGGGCGGCGCGCGCAACGAAACGCGCAGAAGTGATTGAAAATATGGTAGTTTCCGGATTTTTGGAAACGTGGTTCACGGTGGGGTGCGTTTGGGCGATGGGGGTTGCCGGGGTCCGGGAAGGGGGCGGCGGCTGGAATTCATTTCATTTAACGACAAATCAAATGAAATTCGGGAGCGGTGCGACGCAGGCATTTCGGCCCCTCTCCGCCCCATCCGGAGGGCGGGGATGGATGTTTGGAACATCTTTTTTTCAATCGGTTGTGGCGTTTCCGGGTGGATGCCCCCCTCTCTCCTGGCCGCACGCTGCCGGGCGCAGGGCCGGACTGGCGCGGCCTGCCCATGCCCACGTGCGCGGAACACCCGTGCGCGCGGCATCGCTGTCGCACGCGGCTAAGTTACCGGTGCGTTAACGGTTCGCAGTGGGAATTTTTACGGATGGGTTACCGATTGACCCATTCCCCCCCGGGCGGGGTTGGCCCTTGCCGTGGATGGGGGCAGGGAGACGGAGGGCGGTGGCCACGCAGCGCACCCGGTAGAACATTGGGAACCCAGGATCCAGCCAAGGATCGCTAGGCCCGGGCACCCGACGCGATGCGCGCCAGGAATTCGCGGAACCCGTCGCTCAGGTACGCGCTGCCGTATTCGGAAAGGTGGTTGTCGTCCCAGAACAGCAGGTGTTGTCCGTCGGCAAACCGGCAACTGGTTTCCTTGCACAGCTTCTTGTGGGGCATGAACACAAACAGTTTGCCCGGATCGGATGCGGTTTCCAGATACCGGTTGGTGATGGAATCCCGCAGGTTGTCACTTTGCGCAAAATCCGCCTCACCAGCCCCTGAAGGCCGCAACTGGCGGATGGTGGGCGCGTGCAGCGCAAAGGTGGGACTCTGGCCGATCAGCAGGGCGGGGGTGGGCTGCTCCCGCAACCAGCGGACCGTTTCCGCAAGCGCCTGGGAATACCGTTCATCCCCCTCGTAGCGGGACCAGTTGGCCGCCACGATGACGCCGTCAAACCCGCTCACCCGCTCCCGGATGGTGCGGTTGAAGTCCAGGCAGTTGGCCACCTGTGCGGCCTTGGCCCGGATGTGGAAGCCGGTCATCGGAGGGCATCCGCTGATGTTGGCCTGAACCACCGAGACGCCGTATTCCCGGGCCAGCCGGTCCACCGCGGAAATCCACTGGGCGGAATGGGAATCGCCCCACATCAGGACCGTGCGGGGCGCATCCGGCGCGCCAAAGGTACATGCCTGAAAGTCGATTTCCGTGTAGCGCTGGCCCTCCTCCATCATGCAGGTGCCGATGTGGTAGGTCTCCTTGCCGACCGGCGCTTCGGCGGCCTGGGCAAAACGCTGGGCAAATCCGCCATTCAAATGAATCACCAGGCCGACGGCGCAGATGGCCGCGCCCACGGTGCCGCTGGTGGCGAACAGCATCCGGGTGCGCTGTTTAAAGCCCTTGCGGAAGGGGGTTTCGATATACCGCCAGGAGGCCATGGCCAGCGGAACGGTGAGCAACACGGCGACTCCCCCCTCCCAGGGGGTGAGTTCCCGCGCCAGTCCGTAACGGAAAAACACCAGAACCGGCCAGTGCCACAGATACAGGGAGTAGGAAATCAGGCCGACGAACACCACCGGGGGGAGGGACAGAAACCGCCCGATCCATGACGGGCCGTGCTGCCCGGCATGGATAATCAGCGCGGCGCCCACGCACGGCAAGACCGCGCCGATGCCCGGAAACACGGTGCGCTCCGAATAGGCCACCACGCAGTACAGGATCATTCCCAAGCCGGCCGCGGACAGAAAATCGCGGGATGCGCGGCTTCTCACAGCGGGCAATAGCTTTCCAGCCAGGAGGGCTCCGAGAAGCAGTTCCCAGAAGCGCGTGGGCACGAGATAGAAGGAAGCCATGGGATAGGCAGTGGTGGCCCACACGGACAGACCGAAGGAGGCAACCCCCAACGGCATCAGCAGGAGTGGCCAGCGCAGGCCGAAAAAGCGGTGGGCGAACACCAGGATCAGGGGGAAGAATATGTAGAACTGTTCTTCCACCCCCAGCGACCAGGTGTGCAGCAGCGGCTTGGTTTCGGCTGCGGCGCCGAAGTAATCCGCCTGGGTCCAGAACAGGACGTTGGCGGCAAACAGGGTCGCCGCCACCGCGCTCTGCCCCATGCGCTTGAAATCGCCCGGAGCGAACAGGAAGGCGGCCACCAGGGTACAGGCGAGGATGACCGCGAACAGGGCGGGCAGGATGCGTCTGGCGCGCCGTTCGTAGAAGGTGCGGATGGAAAACCCGGTGGTATCGAACTCGCTGACGATCAGGGATGTGATCAGGTACCCGGAGATGACGAAAAAAACGTCGACCCCGATGAACCCACCCGGGAACCCGAACACCCCGGCGTGAAAAAACAACACCGGGAGCACGGCAATCGCGCGCAGACCGTCGATGTCAGGGCGGTAGGTAACCAATACCGAAGCTCCGTGTGTGGCATTTCCCCCAGTCAGCCTGTCAGGAGGCTATGGTAATCCACTTCACCCCGGTTCGCACCTTGCGAGGTGGCCGTTGCATGGCCGGTTTCCCCTTCGGATACCGGTGAGGGCCGTGCCCTCCGGCGACCCGGCGGGGGGGGATCGGTCAGGCGTGAACCGCAGGGTGGAGGGGCGTTGCCATTCCACGGCCGGTTTCCCCTTCGGATATCGGTGAGGGCCGTGCCCTCCAGCGCCCCCGGGGGGGGGGGCCATCCAAGCATGGACCGCAG
>JAOUMB010000037.1 GCA_029881725.1 Nitrospirota bacterium | reverse complement strand
CCCAGTATTACTTCAAGCAACTGCCCCGGCCCGAGGCAGCATAAACCCGCAGGAAATCCACTTATCCAAACGGGCCAACCTGTTCAAACAATCGGGGCCACCTCTCACCTCCAAAATACCCGCCCGGATGTAACGGGGGTGACCACCGCCACCCGAGGCAACAAGGGTCAGGCCATCGGCTACGCCGCCCGCGTCTTGGGGATGCAGGCTGTCATTGTGGTGCCGCACGGCAATTCGGTGGAAAAAAATGCGGCCATGCGTGCCCAAGGGGTGGAACTGATTGAGCACGGCCCCGATAATCAAGCCGCACGGGAGTATAGCGAGACACTGGCAGCGCAACGCGGCCTGCATTTTATCCCGCCGTTTCACCCCCAACTGGTGCGGGGCATCAGCACCTACCCGCTGGAATTCATGTGCTCCGTTCCCGATCTGGACACGGTATACGTGCCGATCGGCATGGGCTCAGGGATTGCTGCCAACATCGCCATACGCGACGCGCTGGGGCTCAAAACGAGGATAGTGGGGGTGGTGTCCGAAAACGCACCTGCCTATGCCCTGTCGTTCGAGGCCGGGCGGGTGGTGACCACCGATCGTTCCGATACCCTGGCGGACGGCGTGGCCTGCCGGGTGCCCGATGCGGAGGCGCTGGCGATCATTCAAAAGGGCGCGGAGCGGGTGGTAACCGTATCGGAGGCGGAAATTCAAAATGCCATTCGTGCCTATTTCACCGATACACACAACCTGGCTGAAGGGGCTGGCGCCCTGCCGCTGGCCGCGCTGCTGAAGGAACGCTCCTCTATGGCGGGAAAAAAGGTGGGGCTGGTGCTCACGGGCGGTAACATCGATCAGGAAGTATTCCAGCACGTTCTCAAGTCCTAGAGTGGGCCGATGCCATGTGCCACGCCGCCCGGGTGCTACGCGCGCAGCAATAATTGCTGAGCGATGTCATTATGATGACCCGGCCCCATGGAAATCTTCACGTCTGTCGCGGGGTGGAGGCTCTCCCCTTTCCACGGCGGGTAACCCCTTTGGATACCGCTGCCCGCCGTGCGGATTTATGACGACCCGGCTCCCATGGGAGCCCCCACGTCCGTCGCGGGGTGGAGGCCCTATCTTTTCCATGGTGGGTAACCCCTTCGGATCCCGCTGCCCACCGTGCGGGCTAGATTTCGTAGAGGTCGCCGGTGGCGGTGGTGACAAGTTCCTCGACGCGAGGGTCGTGGTTGGCAAAGGGGTCTGTGCAGAGGATGGTTTCCTCGAAGTAGCCGGACAGTTTCAGGTAGGTCCAGTCCACGCTGTAGGGGCGGCCCGCCTCCTTGGCGAAGCGGATGAACTGGCCGCGAATGTGGGCGCGGGTGTTGGAGGGGGCGTGCTGCATGGCGTGCCGCACCTGGGCGTCAGTGGACAGGCGGATCATCTTCTTTTCCCGCTCCAATAGGTAGAACAGCCCACGGCTACGGTCAATGTCGTGGTATTGAAGGTCCATCATGGCCACGCGCGGGTCGTCCAGATCGCACCCCTGGCGGCGCATGAAGGCGTGCATCAGTTCGTATTTGGCCACCCAGTCGATGCGGTCGGCCAATTGGGAAAAATCGCCTTCCAGGGCGGTCAGTATGTCGCGCCACTGGGTGAGCAAGGTGCCGAACACCCCGCGGGTTTTCGTCCCGAAATGCCTTTCCGCGGCTTCCAGATAGGCCCACTGGATTTCCAGCGCGGTCATGCGCCGGTTGTTGGTGAGCTTCAGCGCGGTTTTCATGCGCAGGTCCAGGGAGATTACCCGCAGGGCGTCCACTGCGTCCTCCAGGGTCACGTCCGGTAGCACGGCGCCCTCTTCCAGTGCGGTGAGTAGCATGCAGGTGAGCCCCACTTTCAGGTGGGTGGTGAATTCGCTCATGTTGGAGTCGCCCACGATGATGTGCAGGCGGCGGTACTTTTCCGCGTCCGCGTGGGGCTCGTCACGGGTGTTGATGATGCTGCGGCTGCTGGTGGTGGACGAGGACGATGCCTCGTGGATGTGGGTGGCGCGCTGGCTGATGGAAAAACGGGCCTGGCCGTTGTGGCGGAACACCTTGCCCGCCCCGCAGAAAATCTGCCGGGTGACGAAGAACGGGATCATGTGCTCGGCCAGGTGCCAGAAGTCGAGCTGGCGGTCCACCAGGTAATTTTCGTGGCAGCCGTAGGTGTTGCCCATGGAGTCGGTGTTGTTCTTGTAGGCGTACAGGCGGCCTTTAAAGCCCTCGTCGTCGAGCTTTTTCTGGGCCGGGGCCAGACGGGACTCCAAAAGGCGCTCCCCGGCCCGGTCATGGATCACGGCGGCTTTCACCGAGGCGCACTCGGGGGTGGCGTATTCCGGGTGGCAGCCGGTGTCCTGATAAAAGCGCGCGCCGTTGGGCAGAAAGGCGTTGGATGGCCAGCCGGTGGGGATGACCTCCTCGAACAGGTAGCCGATCACCTTTTCCATGGGCAGGTAGGCCTTGCCGGAGGGGAAGAAGGTGAGGCCGAATTCGGTCTCGATGCCGACGATGCGGCGGCGCATGGGATCAGCCGGCCAGGAGGGCGGCCACCTCGTCGGTGCTCAGGCGGTGAAAGCAGCGCCCCTTGGTGCCGCGCTTGAGCAGGGCCACCTCGAAGTCGCCGGCGGTCAGTCCGCCGTTGGTGCCCTCGCTCAGGGCGTCCCGGCACATGAGCACCGCCTCCCCCACGGCGGCGGTGCCGGATACCTTGCGCTCCAGCGCCGTGCGCACCCGCTCGTCGTTGCCGCCGACCACGGAAAAGTCGCCCTCGCCGATGATGTTGCCGTCAAAGGAGATGCGGTAGATCTCGTCCGTTTCGGGGGACGGCCCCACCTGGGCGAGTACCAGCTCCACCTCCATGGGCTTCATCTCGTGGGCGAAGTTGTTGCCCAGCATTTCCGAATAGCCGTTGGCCAGGGAACGGGCGGTGACATCCTCGCGGCTGTACGAGAATCCGGTCACGTCCGCATGGCGGATGCCCGCCTTGCGCAGGGATTCGAACTCGCTGTAGCGCCCGGCGCCGGCAAAGCCGATGCGGTCGTAGACCTCGCTGATCTTCTTCAGCGCCGCGCCCGGATTGTGGGCCACGAACAGAATGCCCTCGGTGGTGCGTATGACCACGGTGGTGCGCCCGCGGGAGATGCCTTTTTTGGCAAACTCCGCCTTGTCCTGCATCAGTTGTTCGGGGGAGACGTAATACGGCATGCCCATGGCTTATTTCCCCTTCTTGCCGGTGCCCGACAGGTTGTCGAACACGGCTTTCACATCACCCTCCGGCAGCTCGCGGGCACCGTCGGCGTCGATTACCAGCAGGGTGGGATAGATGCCGCGCATGGGGTCGGGCCCGGCGGTGGCCAGGTCCTCGTCGGCGGCGTCGAACAGAGCGGAAAGGGCCACCCCCACCGCGTCGTTTTCGTTCATGCCGGGACGGTAGGAGCGTTTCAGGGCGCTACGCGCCAGACCTCCACCGGAACCGGCGGTCACGTAGTCCAGCTCCTCGGTGGTGCCGCCGGCCACGTCGTACTTGAACACCCGGCCGACACCCCGGTCCGTGTCGTACCCGGAGAACACGGGAATCACCGCCAGCCCCTGCATGGCCAGTTGCAGATTGCCGCGCACCATCTGGCCCAGTTTGTTGGCTTTGCCGGTCAGGGACAAGGCGCGGCCCTCGATTTTTTCGTAAAACTCGAGTTCGGTGGCAAACAGCTTGGCCATGTCGAAGCACGGCCCCACGGCGCCGGAGATGGCCATGGCCGAGTGGCGGTCAGTGCGGATGACCTTGTCCATGCGGCGGCTGGAAACCGAGTGGCCGTCGGAGGCCATGCGGTCACCGGCGATCACCACGCCGGACGCAAAGACCAGCGTGAGCACGGTGGTGCCGTGGGGGATCGCGGGCATCCCGTCCATGCGCTCCACCCGCGCGGCGGGCAGCAGGTCCGGCCGGGCCGAAGCGAGATAATCGTAAAAACTGGCTCCGCCTTGCGGCGAAAAGGGATCCCCTCTCACGGTACGTTCCTTCCGTGGCTGGCCGTGAATGATGCGGCCTATTGGCCGCCCTTCTGGACGTAGTTTTTGACGAATTCCTCGGCGTTCTTTTCGAGCACGTCGTCAATCTCGTCCATCAACTTGTCCATGTCCTCGGTGAGCTCCTTGCCCTTGTCGGAGATGGACGGCTTTTCAGTCTCTTCGGTGGTCTCTTTTTCACTCGGCTTGTGCCGGGTTTCCTTTTTCTGGGCCATGATGGGCGTGAGCCTCCGTTTATGCGTTGCCTTCCAGCCGTGCCACCAGTTCGGCGGGGCTGGTGACCCCTTCGAACAGGGGTTCGGCGATGGTGCGGGTGCCCCGGAACGGGTCGGCCATGGGCAGGCGCCGGATTTCCTGACCCGTGTCCAGCAGCACCGAACTCCAGCTTACACCGTAAACCGCTTTGCCAAACCGGGCAAGACACTGGCCCCGAAACCAGGCCCGGGTGTCCTCCGGCGGCGCGCCGATGGCGGCGTCGATGACGGCGTCGTCCAGTAGTTCATCCACCATTCCGCGGGCGCGCAGGGTGTGGTAAAGCCCCTTGGCCGGATTTACGTCGTGGTATTGCAGATCCATGGCCTTGGCGCGTGGATGGCCCCAGTCCAGCCCCTTGCGCTCCAGATAGGCGGAAATCATGCGCCGTTTGATGATCCAGTCCACCTCCCGCTCCAGGGAGGACGGATCGGAGTCCAGGGCTGCCAGCACGCGCTGCCAGCGCTCGATCAGATCGGAAAAGCTACCCGGCAGCGGGTTGCGGGCCGACCATTCCCGCACCTTTTGCAGGTAGGTGTGCTGGATTTCCAAGGCGGTCATGGCGCCGCCCCCCTGCAGGGGAAGCGGGGTGTTCAGGTTCAGATCGCGGGAGACCTCGCGGAACGCGGTCACCGGATCGGCCAGGACCGGCATCTCGCCCAGGGCATCGTCCTCGATCAGGCGCAGGATCAGGGCGGTGGTGCCCGCCTTGAGCCAAGTGGAAACCTGGCTCATGGTGGAGTCGCCGGGGATCACATGCAGCCGCAGCCACCGCTCCGGGTCCACATGGGGCTCGTTGCGGGTGTTGAACAGGGGGCGGCGGACCATGGTGTTGAGTTCCGCCAGGGTCTCGAAAAAATCGGCCCGTTGGGAAATTTGAAAGTCGCACCCGGCACGGCCGTGTTCCGCGCCCACCTTGCCTGCACCGCAATAAAGGATGCGGGTGACGAAGTGGGGAATCATGCCGCTCATCAGATGCCGTACCGGCGTCTGCTTTTCCACCAGATAGTTCTCGTGGTAGCCGTAGCTGTTGCCCTTGCCGTCCGAGTTGTTCTTGTGCACCGCAAAGTGCGGTTGGCCCATGGCGCGCTCGGACAGCTCGCGGCAGGAATTGGCGATGCGCTCTCCGGCGGCCTCGTAGCGCACCAGCTCCAGCGGGTCGGTCACCTCGGGGCTGGAATATTCCGGATGGGCCCCGTCCACGTACAGGCGGGCGCCATTGGCCAGCGGCTTGTTGAGCGCCCGGTTGGAATACAGGTCCGGATCCTCGCGCTCCCCGTCCAGCACCGAGTCGAACAGGTCCACCAGGGGATTTTCACCCTCGTAGTCCCACAGGCATTCCGGCGCGGGACGGCCGGGGCAGAACCCCACCAGCCGCAACGAGTTGGTGATGTGGTTCTGCTCGCGGGGGTCGAGGCAGGAAATGCCGAACTCGGTTTCGCTGCCGAGAAGAAAGGGACGTGGTGCCATGGTAAATCGGGTGCGGCGGAGGGGGGAGCCCTCCGCCGCCGCCCGCCGTTACAGGTAGTGCCCTGCGGAGACCGGTTTGATCTCCTTGGCCTCGTGACCTTCGTGGGTGATGGTGCGGATGTTCACGATCCGCTCCCCCTTGCGACCGGCGATTTTCGCCCAGTCGTCCGGATTGGTGTTGTTGGGAAGATCCTCGTTCTCCTGATACTCCTTGCGCATGGCGCGCAGCAGGTCTTCCGCGCGGATGCCCCGCTTGCCCGTATCGATGGCGCGCTTGATGGCGTACTTTTTTGCGCGGCTGACGATGCCCTCGATCATGGCTCCGCTGGAGAAGTCCTTGAAGAAACAGATCTCCCGCTCACCGTTGGCGTAGGTCACCTCCAGGAACTGGTTGTCGTCGGTGGCGGCGTACATGGTCTCGGCAATGTGGTTGATCATGCGCTCCACCGCCTGCTCCGACGTTTCGCCCTTGCGGATCTCGTCCGGGTCGATGGGCAGGTCGGAGGTGAGGTATTTGCGGAATACCTCGCGGGCGCCTGCTTCATCCGGCCGGTCGATGCGGATCTTCACGTCCAGCCGTCCGGGACGCAGCACCGCCGGGTCGATCAGATCCTGCCGGTTGGTGGCGCCGATCACGATTACGTTGCGCAGCCGTTCTACGCCGTCGATTTCCGCCAGGAACTGGGGCACGATGGTGGATTCCACGTCGGAACTGACGCCGCTGCCCCGGGTGCGGAACAGGGAGTCCATTTCGTCGAAGAAGATGATCACCGGCACGCCACGATCGGCCTTTTCCTTGGCCTTCTGAAAGATCTCGCGGATGCGCCGTTCACTTTCGCCCACGTATTTGTTGAGCAGCTCCGGCCCCTTGATGTGCAGGAAGAAGCTGCGCCGTTCCTTGTCGGCCCGGTCGCTCACCTTGGCGGAGATGGCCTGGGCCACCGCCTTGGCGATCAGCGTCTTGCCGCAGCCGGGAGGACCGTACAGCAGGATACCCTTGGGGGGCTCCAGCTTGTGCTCCCGGTACAGGTCCGGGTGCAAAAACGGCAACTCCACCGCATCGCGGATCTCCTCGATCTGGGCCGACAGGCCGCCGATGCGGGTGTAGTCCACATCGGGGATCTCCTCGATCACCAGTTCCTCCGCCTCGCACTTGGGCAGTTTTTCGAGTAGATACCCGGAGCGGGTGTCGAGCAGCACGTTGTCGCCCACCCGCAAAAACTGCTTCTGCAGCTTGTTGGTGAGGCGAACCACGCGTTCCTCGTCCGCGTGCAATGAGACGATGGCGCGTCCCTCATCGAGGATTTCCTTGATGGTGACCACTTCGCCCTGCACCTGGAAGCCCTTGGCCTCCACCACGTTGAACGCCTCGTTGAGGACCAGTTCCTGGCCTACCTGCAGGGCGTCCATGTCGATGCTGGGGTGGACGTGCACCTTCATCTTGCGGCCGGAGACGTACACGTTGACCGTGCCGTCGTCGTTGGCCGACGAAAAGAAGCCGTAGGGGTTGGGGGGCAGCGTGAGCTTCTCCACCTCCTCCTTCAGGGCTTCCACCTGGGTGCGCGATTCCTGGAGGATCTGCACCAGCTTCTGGTTCTGCTGGTATGCCTGATCCAGCTGGTTGCGCACCGGGAACAGGTGCAGCAACTCTGCCTCCATGGACTGCATCTGCAGCTGCAGCTTTTGAATTTCCTGTTCGTAGTCGGCCTTGGTGGGAGCGCCCCCCGCGCGTTTGCGGCCGTCTCCCGGGAGCCCCTGGTTGCCGGAAGTATCATGCGGTCGGGAAGTGGCCATACCGCCTCCTCCTCTTATGGTTCGTCGGAGGGCTATCCAGCGGCTCCACAACGGACCGGGACCTACCCTCCAAGACCAAGCATAAGGCCGTTCCCGCAATCGGTCAAACCTTGGAAATTACAGAAAATTGACGGTTTTTGTCAGGTTTTTGACGAATTGGTTGCAGCGATCAAATCCGCTGTGGCGGCGGCCGGGTCGTCCGCCGCCATAACCGCCGAGATCAGGGCCACGCCGTGCACGCGGGAAGCTAAAATGCAGCCGATTTGATCGACTTTGATGCCGCCCAGGGCAAATACCGGAAGGGCGCTGCCGCATGCGGCGTCGTGCAGCGCCGACAGCCCAAGGGGGGTGCCCATGCCGCGCTTGGAGGGAGTGTCGAACACCGGCCCGAGGGTGACGAAGTCGGCGCCGCCGCCCGCCGCGTGCGCCATTTCGGCAGCGGAGTGGGTGGATACGCCAATCAGCGCTCCGGGACCGAGCAGGCCGCGCACTTCGGCCACCGGCGGGTGGACGCTGGTCAGGTGCACGCCACACGCCACGCGCAGGGCCACGTCGGCCCGATCGTTGATGAGCAGGCGGGCGCCGTGGCGGTCGCACAGGGACTTTACCTGGCGGGCCAGGGCCAGCAGATCCCGCGTGGGGAGATCCTTTTCGCGTAGTTGCACCAGGCGCGCGCCGGCGGACAGGGCGGCGGCAAGGCAGCCCGTCAGGTCGCCGTCCGGCACCTGGTGGCGATCGGTGATCAGGTACAGGCGGGGGAGGGAGAGGGGCACCCCGCGGGCTCCCGTCAGGCGGAGGCGGCGGCCTGAATGGTGCCGCCTAGGGGCGAACTGGCGGTGGCGTACAGCTTTTTCGGGATGCGCCCGGCCAGATACGCTTCGCGCCCGGCGATCACCGCGTGGCGCATGGCGCGGGCCATGCGAATCGGCTCCCGGGCACCGGCGATGGCGGTGTTCAGGAGCACCGCGTCCACGCCCATCTCCATGGCCACCGCCACGTCGGAGGCGGTACCGACACCGGCGTCCACGATCACCGGGCAGCTCACTGCCTCGCGGATGATCTGGATGGTGTACGGGTTGCACACCCCGAGGCCGGAGCCGATGGGCGCCGCCAACGGCATGACCCCGGCACATCCGGCGTCCTCGAATTTTTTGGCCATGATCGGGTCGTCGGTCATGTACGGCAGTACGATGAAGCCCTCCTTCACCAGCACTTTGGCGGCTTCCAGGGTGGCCTCGTTGTCCGGGAACAGGTTCTGCTGGTCGCCGATCACCTCCAGCTTGATCAGGTCGCCCACACCGGCGGCGCGGGCCAGCCGGGCGGTGCGGATGGCATCCTCGGCGGTGTAGCAGCCGGCGGTGTTGGGCAGGATCTTGTACACCGTGGGGTCCAGGTATTCGAGCAGGTTGGGCTGGGTGGGATCGGTGATGTTCACCCGGCGCACGGCCACGGTAACGCAGTCGGAGCCGGATTCCTCGATGGCGGCACGGGTCTCCTCGAAGTCCTTGTACTTGCCGGTGCCCACCCAAAGGCGGGAGTTGAAGGTTATGCCGCCGATCTGGAGCTGGTCCTGCTGCGCACCCATGATTGCTTACTCCGCGTTTAAATCAAGAAAAAACAAAAAACCGGGTCAGGCGCCGCCGCCCACGAAGTGGATGATCTCCACCTGGTCGTTTTCGGCCAGCACCGTGTCAGCGAACCGTTCCCGGTCCACGATGTCCATGTTGCGCTCCACCGCCACCCGGGGCGCGGTGATGCCCAATTCCGCAATCAGCGCGGCGACGGTCAGCCCGTCGGCTGCCTCGCGCGGTTTCCCGTTGACGACGATTTTCAAATGCACACCTGTTGGTCATGTTGTGGATAAGTAGCGTACGCCGGGCACCTTGGCCGCGTCAATGTTCGGTTTGGGCCCATTCCCGCCTGGCATGCTATTGGGGCGGTTGTGGGTGGTTGGCGGAACCGGGCATGGATTTCTGGGCAAACAGGAAGGTGGCGATGCGGTCCTTCTGGGGGGGCGAGAATTCCGAAAAATCAGAGGCGTAGCGCCCATCGTGCAGGGTTTTCCCCTGCATCTGGCGAGCCGGGTCTTCCAGGTAGGCACGAATCCACATGTAATCGTGGCGGGTGCCCTCCCCGTCCAGGGACGGGGCCAGGCCCCACTCACCGATCTTGAGCACCGAGTGGCAGTTGCGGCAGCCCGCATCCTGTACCAGTTTGAAGCCCTCGTTTGCCAGGGGGGATTCCTCGTAGATGTCGCGCACGCGCAGCACATCGGTCACGTGGGTGATGGCCAGCAGCCAGAACACCGCGCCAAACAGCAGCATCACGCCGACCATGAAAAACAGCACGCGCTCGCCCTGTTTCAGGCGGTCCCACGCGGTCCGCAGGCGCTGGAGGGTTCCCGGTTGTCCGTTCATGGGCGCACCATCAGATGATGATCTTGAACAGGAAGGCGAAAATCGCGTACACCAGCACCAGAATGACGCCCACCAGGGACGCCCACATGATGATCCGCTCGCCGGTCTTGTTCTGCGCTTCGCTCTTGGTGAAGAACTGCCACGAGATGTAGATGAAGGTCAGCACCGCCAGCACAAAGAAGGCGAAGATGCTGATGCCGAAAACGTCGTCCGGAGTGATGGTCATGGGCTCACAAATTGCCGCTCAACCCCGCGCCGGGCGCGGGAGTCGGGTGATGGGGCTTTCCTTTTACCCCCCAATTTTCCTATGCTTGGGCGCTATTGTACGGCAAAAGCGTCCCCGGAGGGCACCGGGCGACGGGTTGGACAGCTAAACCAGCGCCCGGAACCGGTTCCGGGCATCGGGAGCAACAGATGCAGAAACGGTTTCTGGTAATTGGCGGAACGGGTGTTGCGGGCGGCGCGGCCATCCAGGCCGTGCGCAAGCACGACCCGGATGCCCATATCACCGCCCTGTGGTTCGGGCGCAAGTTTGAGGAACTGACCATCGCCGGGGTGGACACGGTGCTGTTCGGCGATTGCAGCGATCCGTCGGTATGGGATCAGATCGAGGCCGCGTCCGGCCGCGCGTTTGACGCGCTGTTTTATGCCACCGCCATGGGTGACGTGGGATTTCCCAGCTGGGAGGCCACCCCGGAACAGATTGCCGCCTCCAACCGCCTGTCGTTCGATCCGCTGCCCAAACTGGAGGAGCGCTTCGACTGCGGGGCCATTTACAGCTATTCCACTTTCTACAACCTGGCTCACCAGCGGGTGACCTACGGGGCCATGGCCCACTCCAAGGCGGCCATCGAGGCGTGGACCGCCGAGCCGGGCAAGAGCCGCCGGGTATGCATCCGCGCCGGGGCGTTCACTTCCTCCTCGTCCATGGCCATCAAACTGCTGGTGCGCCGGAATGCCGCCAAGCTGGCGGCCATGGACGATCCTATCCTGCAAAAATATTTCAGCGGCGTGAAGCCGTCCGAGGCGGTGGACAACATGCAGCAGGCGGTGTTCGACGAGGAGCGTCAGGAGTACGGCGATTCCGGCACCGATACCGCAGGGCTGGTGCTGGCCCACCTGAAGGCCTTCGATGATCCTGCCGCACGTTTCGTGTGCGTGGCTGGAACCAAAGTGTGGCTGGACGACACCGCCCAGCCGGTGCGCTGACCCCCGCCTTTCGCGAGCCGCCCGGTACGCCTATAATCGCCGGGGCCGGATATTCTCCGGCCACCGGATTTTTCGTGGTTGAAGCCGGGCTCGCGCCTGTTTGCGGGTCGCGGCCGTTCGTTTTTTACAGGATATTGTCATGAGCAACCTCCCCGAGCCGGGCGCACCCGCACCGGCCTTCGATCTGCCCGCCAGTAGCGGCGAAAATGTTTCCCTGGCATCTCTCAAGGGGAGTCCGGTGGTGCTGTTTTTTTACCCCAAGGACAACACCCCCGGTTGCACCATCGAGGCCTGTAATTTTCGCGACCTGAAGGGGGAGTTCGACCAACTGGGTGCCCGGGTGTTCGGGGTCAGTGCCGATTCGCTCAAATCCCACGACAATTTCATCAGCAAGCACGACCTGAACATGCCGCTGTTGTCCGATTCGGAGCACGGCATGCTGACCGCCTACGGGGTGTGGGGCGAAAAGAAGAACTACGGAAAGACCTATATGGGCATCACCCGCACCACCGTGCTGATTGACGCCGGCGGCAAGATCGTGCGGGTGTGGAAGAAGGTCAAGGTGGATGGTCACGCGGATGAGGTGCTGACCGCCGTGCGCGATCTGGGCTGATCTCCGTGCCCTCCGTCACTCCCAGCCGCGACGCGTTCCGGGTGCTGGCCCGGACCGGCAATCTGATTCCGGTCTGCCGCGAGGTCATGGCCGACCTGGATACGCCGGTGTCCGCCTACCTGAAGCTGGGCGGGGCCGACCACGCCTTTCTGCTGGAAAGCGTGGAGGGGGGCGAGAACTGGGCCCGCTACTCGTTTATTGGCAGTGGCCCCCGGGTGGTGATTGCCGGGCGCGGGGAGCGGGTCACGGTGACCGAGGGCGGGGTGGAAACCGAACTGCCCCACGGCGGCAACCCGCTGCTGGCGGTGCGTGACTACCTGCGCCGCTTCACCCCGGTGCATGTGGATGGCCTGCCGCCGTTCACTGGAGGGGCGGTGGGGTATATCGCCTACGACATGGTGCGCCACTTCGACAAGGTGCCCATGGACCTTGTGGGAAAGCCGGGCCTGAGCCTGCCGGACTTTCAGTTTCTGATTACCGACCGGCTGGTGGCCTTCGATCGCCAGCGTCAGGTGATTCAGGTGATCGCCCATGCCCACGTGGAGGCCGGTGACGATCCGGATGCGGCCTACGACCAGGCCTTGGCCGGCATCGACGAAACCGTGGCCGCCCTGCGCGGGCCGCTGCCGGAAACCGGCGGGGCGTGGCACGGGGACGCCGGTGGGGAACCGGCGTCCAACATGACCGGCGACCAGTACAGGGAAATGGTGCGCCGGGCCAAGGAATACATTGCCGCCGGGGACATCTTCCAGGTGGTGCTTTCCCAGCGGCTGTCCACTCCGCTGGACTGCCCGCCGCTGGACGTGTACCGCGCCCTGCGCCAGTTGAACCCGTCGCCGTACATGTATTTCCTCAAGCTGGGGGATGCGTGTGTGGCGGGGGCATCGCCGGAGATTCTGGTGCGCACCATGGGTGGCAAAGTGCGGGTCCGGCCGATTGCCGGAACCCGCCCGCGGGACGCGGACCCGGTGCGCGACAAGGCGCTGGAGGAGGACATGCGCGCCGATCCCAAGGAGTGTGCCGAACACCTGATGCTGGTGGATCTGGGGCGCAACGACGTGGGGCGCGTGGCGCGTACCGGCACGGTGAAGGTGGACGACTTCATGGTGGTGGAACGTTACTCCCACGTGATGCACATGGTGTCCAACGTGACCGGGGACCTGGCCGAGGGCAAGGACGCCTTTGACGTGATGGCGGCCTGTTTCCCGGCGGGCACCCTGTCCGGCGCCCCCAAGGTGCGGGCGATGCAGATTATCGAGGAACTGGAGCCGACGGTCCGCGGCCTGTATGGTGGCGCGGTGGGCTATTTTGGCTTCGACGGCTCGTCCGACATGGCCATTAACATCCGCACCGTGCTGGTGAAGGACGGCGTTGCCTACGTGCAGGCGGGGGCTGGCATCGTGGCCGACTCGGATCCGGAAAGCGAATATCAGGAAACCATCAACAAGGCCATGGGGCCGGTGCGGGCCATCCAGATGGCCCGGAAAGGGCTGGAGCGATGAGCGGCGCAGAGACGGGGGCACGCATCGTGGTCACCGTGCAGGGGGTGGATCAGGTGGGGATTGTGGCCCGGGTGACCGCCGTGCTGGCGGAGTGCCGGGCCAACCTGACGGATATCTCCCAATCGGTTCTGGGGGGCGACCTGTTCGTAATGGTGGCGGTGGCCGACCTGCAACCGGACGGCGCCTCCTTCGAGTACCTGTCCGATCAACTGGCGGCCCTGTCGGAAGCTCTCGGGGTGGAGATCCGGGTGCAGCGCGAGGACATCTTCCGCGCCATGCACCGGGTATAGGCCCATGTCGCTGACCCTGCATGAAATCTTCGAGACCCTGCACATGGTGCGGGATGCCCACCTGGACATCCGCACCGTCACCCTGGGTCTGAACCTTCAGGATTGCGCCGGGCCCGACCCGGCCCGGGTGGCCGATCGGGTGGCGACGCGCATCCGCGAGCGGGCGGCCCGGTTGAAGGCCGAGTCCCGCGCCCTGTCCCGCGAATACGGGGTGCCCATCGTCAACGCCCGGGTGGCGGTGACGCCGGTGGCCAACCTGATGCAGGAGCCGTCCGAGGCCGATTTTTTAAACCTGGCGCGGGCCATGGACGCGGCCGCCAGGGAAGTGGGGGTCGATTTTCTGGGGGGGTTTTCCGCCCTGGTGGAAAAGGGTACCACCCGTGCCGAGGAGACCTATCTGGCGGCGTTGCCGACGGTGCTGGCGGAGACCGAGCGGGTGTGTGCCAGCGTCAATGTGGCTTCCACCCACGCGGGCATTCACATGGGCGCCGTGGCGCGCATGGGGCGGGTGATTGTGGATGCGGCCCGGCGCACGGCGGATCGGGACGGCCTGGCGTGTGCCAAGCTGGTCACCTTTGCCAACGCGGTGAACGACAACCCGTTCATGGCCGGGGCGTTTCACGGCTTTGGCGAGCCGGAGTGTACCGTCAATGTGGGTATCAGTGGTCCCGGCGTGGTGGCCCGCGCCTTGGACCGGGTGCCGGACGGTGACTTGGGGGTGGTGGCGGAAACCATCAAGCGTGCCGCGTTCCAGATTACCCGTGCCGGGGAGTTGGTGGGGCGTGAGCTGTCCCGCCGGCTGGGGGTGGAGTTTGGTGTGCTGGACCTGTCCCTGGCCCCCACCAACACGGTGGGTGACTCGGTGGGCGAGATTCTGGAAAAGATCGGTCTGGAACGGGTGGGCGGCCATGGCACCACCGCCGCGCTGGCGATGCTCAACGACGCGGTCAAGAAGGGTGGCGCATTCGCCTCCAGCTATGTGGGGGGGCTGTCCGGGGCGTTCATCCCGGTCAGTGAGGACACGGTCATGTGCCGGGCCGCCGAGGAGGGGGCTTTGACCCTGGACAAGCTGGAAGCAATGACCAGTGTCTGTTCGGTGGGGCTGGATATGGTGGCGGTGCCCGGGGATACCCCGGCGGAAACCCTTTCCGCCATCATCGCCGATGAAGCCGCCATCGGTATGATCAACAACAAGACCACGGCGGTCCGCATCATTCCGGTGCCGGGCAAGGGGGTGGGGGAGATGGCCCGCTTCGGCGGCCTGCTGGGTGAGGCGCCGATCATCGCGGTGCACGCATCCTCGGCGGCGAAGTTGATCCGCCGGGGCGGACGCATTCCGGCGCCGCTGAACGGCCTGAAGAACTAGGGCTGTTTGTGTAAACCGACCCGCGCGCCGATAGGTCTGGACGACCGTTCGCGGCGGGACGGTCGGAGGTCTAGGCGCCGGTCGGGTTGCCCACCATGAACAGGTGGGTCCACTTCCGCTCGCCGGCCTTGTTCAGGTACGCCACACGGAAATTGCGGGCGGAGGTCGTGGTATCGATGGACAACAGTTCCCTGGGGCTCAGGTCACTGCGTTTCAGGGCGAATTCCAGCACCTCGTCGGTGATTCCGAACTGTTCACACCCGGCCCGGAATTCCTCGGACATGGTCGGCAGACTTGCGCTCACGCTCACGCTCCACTCCCGTATCTGCGGTCATGTGCTCCACCCGGAACCGCCCGGGCAGCACTTTTGGCATGCTACCATGTGCGGCTGGTGCGAACAAGATGCCGCCATGTCTCCGGCCCTTTTCCGGTGCGGGGCGCGCAATGTTTTTTTTGACAGGACCTTATGAGTAATCCGACCCCCCACAACCTGCTTCCCCTGCTCCCCGGATTCACCGGCCGGGAATCCGAATTCGAAACCGTTTCCGCCCAGGTGGCGTCCCACCCGGTCAGCCATCTGTGTGGCCCCGCGGGAGTGGGCAAAACCGAACTGGCGCGGACCGTGGCCCACCAATTGGCGGCGGGTGGCGGTTACCCGGGTGGCGTATGGCATCTGAACCTGACTGGCGCCGGCGCGGAATGCAGCCTGACCGGGGATCTGATCCTCGCATCACAAAAGGGCGCCCAAGGCCTGTCGCTGATTGTGTGGGACCAGGTGGACGATCTGCTGGCGGCGGCTCCCGAACGGCTGAAGGACGCCGTGGACAATCTGTCCCGAGACGGAAACAGTCGTCATCTGGTGGTTTCCAGAGCGGCGCTGGCGGATACCCCCGGTACCGCTTTGACGCCGCTGGCGGGCGATGACCTGAAGGTACTGGCGGCCCGGTCCGATGTGGATGCAGCGCTGCAGAAGGCCACCAAAGGGCTGGATAACGCCGCGCGCCGCCTGTTGCCGATTTTGAGCGCGTTTCCCGGCGGCGCCACCGGCGAGGGGTTGCACGCCACCTTCGGTGACGATTGGAACGAGGTGCTGGCGGAGCTGGAAAAACGCGGACTGGCGGTTTCCCGGGGCGGGCGTCACGAGGTTCCCGGAGGGGTGATTCCGTGGCTGGAGGCGCGTTCCGCTGAATGGCGTCTGGACGTGTACCGGGATCAGGTCGCGGTTCATTTGCAGCAAATGTTGGCGGAGTGCCGCCGTCAGACCGGTCGGGGTCAATTTGCCGATGCCCTGCGGTATTTGGAGGCCGAGTGGTGCAACCTGCGTGCGGCGTTCGCGTGGGCATTGCAGCGGGCGGAGAGCGACCAGGTGGATATGGAGGATCACTTCAACCTGGTGATCGATTATTGCAGTTCCCTGTTTCACTTGTTCACCAACAAGGGAATGCTGGGCGAGGGGCTGGGGTGGATGGGTGAGGGGGTGAAGGCGGGTGAAGTGGTGGGTGACCGGCCTCAGGAGACCGCGTTGATGCGTGATTACCGGGGGGTGCTGCGGGTTCAGGTGAACGACCGATTGGGGGCCCGTGAGGACTTTGTGGTCGCCCGTACCGCCTTTGGCGAACTGGGTGAGCGCATGGCCCAGGCAATGGCGGCCTACCATCTGGGACAGTTGTGCTACGAGGAGGACGATCTGGATACCGCGCTGGAGTGCTTCGAGGAAGCGCTGGTTCCCATGCGCGGGGTGGAAGCGAACCGCACCTTTGCCGCCCAGGCGAGCACCTTCCTGGGGCAGATCTACCTCAAGAAGGGTGAGTTCGAAAACGCCCGCGAGGAGTTCGAGGATGCCATCGAGCTGTATCGGGAGGGCGTCGTGTCGCCGGACCTGCCGGTGGCCGCGCGTTTCGGATTGGCCCAGGCGGCGTTTCTGGACGACCGGATGGAAACTGCACAGGCCTTTACCCGTGAGGCGGTGGAGGCCATGCTGCTGCTGCCGCCGAGGATTGCCACCGGGGGTGTTTCCCAGGTGATCGGTCTGGCACGCACGCTGTCCTCACGGGCGGACGGATTCCCGTTGCTGGGTGAACTGGCCGACGCGCTGGACGCGCAGTTGAAGTCCTATCGGTCCAAGCCGCCGCGCCCGGAGTTTGTGCGGGACTGGCAGTTGACCTGCGAGGTATTCGACCGGGTCTCCGCGGTGGTGCGGACGGCTGCCGCCGCTGCCAACGGGGATGCGGATGCGCGGCAGCGGCTTCCGGAACAGGCTGCGGAAACCGACCGCATTACCGGTGGCGTGCTGAACCTTTCCGCCTGGAGCGGGGAACTGCTCGCTGCGGACGGCTAGCCCGCTCCGGCCGCCGGAGGGTGGCTGTTCACGAGGTGCCGGGTGGCCCCGGCGGTTCCGGAATATCGGCGGCCCGTTGCCGCTGCCCGACGGTTGGAGCCACCGGACGGCGGGCCCGATAGCTGAGAATCAGCGCCCGCAACCCATAGTATCCGGCCACCCCGCCCGCCAGCGCGAGCACCGAGGTGCCGATTACGAACGGGATCAGGTAGGGCTGGAACTGACTCAGGAAATCCCCCATGGACAGGCCGGAGAAGGACAGCGGCGGCAGGTCGGCTTCCGGCGACCAGAGGATCACTCCCACCCACAGGCAGCCGGCATAGAGGGGCACCATGGTCCACGGGTTGTTGATGAATGCCCCGACAAATACCGCCATGGGATTGAGGCGGAATATCCATACCGCCAGAACCGCCATTAACGTATGCACGCCGATAAACGGTGAAAATGCGATGGCCACCCCGACCCCGAAGGCCAGCGCCATGTGGTGTGGGTCACCGCCCTGGGTGAGCAATGCGCGCAGGCGCTCTCGAAGCGTGGCCAGGCTCATGCGAAATGCTCGTATCCGGAGGCCGGGGGGGGCGTGGCCCGTCCGTTGATCCGCCACTCCAGTCCCGCCTCCCGGCGCACCGCGCCGATCCGGGTCAACGGCACCCCCGTCCGGGAGGCGCATTGCTCCACTTCATGCGCCTTTTCCGGCGGCACCGCGCACAGCAGTTCATAGTCTTCTCCACCCCCGGCGGCAAGCGGCAGCGGGTCCCGCTCCAGCGTCGCACAGACGCTTTGCAGCGACGGGCTGAGGGGCAGGAGCGTCCCTTCCACCCAGGCGCCCACGCCGCTTTCTTCCAGGATATGCCCAAGATCCTGTAGCAACCCGTCCGACACGTCGATCATGGCGCTGGCGCCGGCCTCCCGCAGGAACTGGCCGGCGGCGATGCGGGGGGTGGGGGACAGGTGGCGGGCGGTGAGGGCACGCACGGCCTCCGGCGGCGCCTGTGCCGGGTCGCGCAGCAGGGACAGGCCCATGGCGCTGTCCCCCAGGCTGCCGGTGACATACAACAGATCATCCGGTCGTGCGCCGGATCGGCGCACGGCGCTTCCCTGGGGCACCTCGCCAAAGATGGTCACGGAGATCATCAGCGGCCCCGGAGAGGAACATGTGTCGCCCCCCGCCAGGGTGACGCCATGGCCACGTGCCATCTCGCAGAACCCTTCCACCAGCGGCAGAAACCGGTTTGGATCGGCGCCCGGCAGGGCCAGCCCCAGGGTGGCATGACACGGGGCGCCACCCATGGCGGCGATGTCGCTCAGATTAACCGCCAGCGAGCGGGCCCCTAGCTGTGCCAGGGATCCGTGAGAGAGGTCGAAATGCACCTCCTCGATCAGCAGGTCGGTGCTGACCAGTTGGTCAAACCCCGCGCCTGGATGCCACACGGCGCAGTCGTCGCCGATGCCGAGCACGGCCCCGTTGCCGGGGGCAGTGGCCCGGATGCGTTGGATGAATTGAAATTCCTGGGCCATGGGCGCACAACACGTAAACAGTGGATTTGCCCATGGTAGCGGTTTTTCACTCCGTGACTCAATTACAGCTCACGGAGCGGGCATGATTACCGTTTCCGCTAGACGGTCACCGACGGCGATGGCTTGGCCGGGGATTTGGAGCGCGGCGAGCGCACCTCGCTGCCGGGAACGGTCTTGAATGCGGTTTCGAATACCTGATCCAGGGTATCGGCAAATACGAAGCGCAGGGACCCACGCACCTCGCGGGCCAGTTCCTCCAGGTCCTTGCGGTTCTTTTCCGGCAGGATCACGGTGCTCATTCCGGCCCGCCGGGCGGCCAGCACCTTTTCCTTGATGCCTCCCACCGGCAGCACATGGCCGCGCAGGGTCAGCTCGCCGGTCATGGCCACGTCGGTGCGCACCGGCTCGCCGGAATACACCGATGTGATGGCGCTGGCCATGGTGACCCCCGCGCTGGGACCGTCCTTGGGAATGGCCCCCGCCGGGACGTGTACGTGCAGATCGTAGCCGCTGATCATCTCGTCTTCGATGCCCAGCGCGGCCTGCCGGGAGCGGACGCAGGTGAACGCCGCCTGGGCCGACTCCTTCATCACGTCGCCCAACTGGCCGGTGAGGATCAGCTGTCCCTTGCCCTTCACCAGGGTGCTTTCGATGCGGATCAGGTCTCCCCCCACCGGGGTCCAGGCCAGACCGGTGGCGGTACCCGCTTCCGGCTGGCGCAGGGCGTCGGTGTCGTCCTGGTATTTGGCCACGCCCAGATAGCGGTGCAGGTTGGCTGGAGTGACCCGGTGCCGGTTCTTTTTGCCTTCCGCCACACTGCGCGCCACCTTGCGGCAGACATGGGCGATCTCGCGCTCCAGGTTTCGCACTCCCGCCTCCCGCGTGTAGTGCGAAACGATCATTTCCAGTGCCCGGTCGGAAAGGGACAGGTGTTCCTCGCCGATGCCGTGCTCCTCCATCTCCTTGGGCAGCAGGTAGCGGCGTGCGATCTGCACCTTTTCGGTCACCATGTAACTGGACAGGGAGATGATCTCCATGCGGTCCCGCAGCGGGCCGGGAATGGTGTCCAGCTGATTGCAGGTGGTAATGAACATCACCTTGGACAGGTCCACCGGAACGCCCATGTAGTGATCGGTAAACGATACGTTCTGTTCCGGGTCGAGCACCTCCAGCAGGGCGCTGGCCGGGTCGCCCCGGAAATCGGAGCCGAGCTTGTCGATCTCGTCCAGCATGAACACCGGATTGTTGGAGCCGGCCTGCTTGAGGGACTGAATGATGCGCCCCGGCATGGCCCCCACATAGGTGCGCCGGTGGCCGCGGATTTCCGCCTCGTCGCGCATGCCGCCCAGCGCCACGCGCTGGAAGTTGCGCCCCACCGCGCGGGCGATGGAGCGGCCCAGGGAGGTCTTTCCCACCCCCGGAGGGCCGAAAAAGCAGAGGATGGGCCCCTTCATTTCGCCTTTCAGCTTGCACACCGCCAGGTATTCGAGAATGCGCTCCTTGATCTTTTCCAGCCCGTAGTGATCCTGGTCCAGTACGGTGCGGGCCTGTTCCAGGTCCAGCACGTCCTTGGTGGCCACGCTCCACGGCAGTTCGCTCATCCACTCCAGGTAAGTGCGGGTGATGGTCGCCTCGGAGGAGTCCGGGTGCATGCGCTCCAGCCGGCCCAGCTGCTTTTTGGCCTCCTTTTCCACCTTTTCCGGCATACCGGCGGATTCCAGGGCGGCTTTCAACTCATTGGTTTCCTCGTCCCGGTCCTCTTCACCCAGCTCGCGTTTGATGGATTTCATCTGTTCGCGCAGGATGTATTCCCGCTGGGACTTGTCGATCTCGCTCTTGGCGTCGGTCTGAATCTGGTTCTGTACCTCGAGCACACTCACCTCGTTGGCGAGAATGCCATTGACCTGCTTGAGACGGGCCATGGGGTCCAGTTGCTCCAGAATCTCCTGGGAAATTTCCACCCGCAGCCCCAGGTTGGAGACAATCATGTCCGCCAGCCGGCCCGGCTCGTCGATTTTTTCCAGCAGCACCAGAATGTCGGGGGCCATGGCCTTGCCGTATCCCACCAGCTTCTCCACCTGATCGGTGGCGGTGCGGATCAACGCCTCCACCTCCACCCCGCCGGGGCTGGCCTGATCCAGCACGGATTCGATGGAGGTGCGGAAATATGGCGTGCTTCCAACGAAATCGGTGATGCGCGCCTTACCGACCCCCTGCACCAGCACTTTGATGCGGCCGTCGGGCAGCTTGAGCATGCGCATCACCTGGGCCACGGTGCCCATGCTGAACACGTCCTCCGGCTCCGGCTCCTCCACCTCGAGCATCTTTTGCGCGGCCAGCAGCAGCAGCCGTTCACCCGCCAGCGCGGCCTCCACCGCCGCCACCGAGCGCGGCCGCCCGACGAACAGGGGCAGCACCATGTAGGGGAATACGACGATGTCGCGCACCGGCAGCAATGGCAGGGTGTCGGGAATGGTCAGGTCCTCGGGGGAGGTCTCGGAAAAATCGTTCATGGGGAGTCCTTCGACGGCCACGTGCCGGAGCGCTCCGCTCCGCCGCGGGTTTACAGTTTGAGATCTTTCAGAAACGCGCGGAACGGGTCGCCCAGTTCGGCGGACTCCAGCGCCAGGGCCACGGTGGCCTGCAGAAAACCCAGCTTGCTGCCAGCGTCGTACCGGTCTCCCACCAGTTCCAGCCCGTGCACCACCCGGCCCTGTAACATCAGGCGGATGGCGTCGGTCAGTTGCAGTTCCCCGCCCGCTCCGGCCTGGATGCGGTCCAGGGCCTCGAAAATGGCCGGGTCCAGGATGTAGCGGCCGATCACGCTCAGGTTGGAGGGAGCGTCGGCGGGTTTCGGCTTTTCCACCAGATCCACCACCCGGTGCAGGCCGCTTTCAACCGTCTGCGGGGTGATGACGCCGTAGTTGACCACGTCGGCCTCCGGCACCGCTTGCAGGCCGATGACCGAGGTGCCGAACTTGTCATACACCTTCATCATCTGTGCCAGGGCGCTGGTGCGGTTGTGGATGATGTCGTCCGCCAGCAGCACCGCGAACGGCTCGTCACCCACCAGCGAGCGGGCACAGCCCACGGCATGTCCCAGTCCCAGGGCCTCCGGCTGGCGGATATAGGCGAAATTGGCCATTTCCGAGATTTCCCGCACCGCATCCAGGGTCTTGTCCTTGCCCTTGTGTTGCAGCAGCGCCTCCAGTTCGAAGGAGACGTCGAAATGGTCCTCGATGGCCCGTTTGCCGCGACCGGTGACGATAATGATGTCGGTGATGCCGCAGGCGACGGCTTCCTCCACCACGTACTGGATCAGCGGCTTGTCCACCAGCGGCAGCATTTCCTTGGGGCTGGCCTTGGTGGCGGGCAGAAAGCGCGTGCCCAGACCGGCGGCGGGCAGCACCGCCTTGCGGATCGGTTTAAAGCTCATGCATCTCCCCCGAGAGGTTTTTTCAATTCCCGCCGGGTGGGTGTGCCCGGATCCTCGCGCGGACCCGCCGGACCGCGCGCTTTTCCCCCCGACCGGACAAGTGTAGCAGACGCATCGTCCCCTTCAGGTGACATGGCCCGTGTGAATTCGCGCATCAATTCCCGCACCTGCGCCGTCACCCGTTCCAGGGGCAGGCCGCCGTCCAGCACGTGATCGGCGTGGGCCAGCTTCTCCGCCAGCGGCATCTGGGCGCGGATGCGCGCCAGGGCGTTCTCCTGGCTCATGCCGTCCCGCGTGGCCAGGCGCCTGACCTGGGTTTTCTCGTCGGCGGCCACCACCACCACCCGGTCCATGGCCGCATGGGCCCCGGCTTCGATCAGCACCGGGGCGTCGTATACGATCACCGCCGCCGGGTCCTCCGCCGCGATGGCCGCCGCCAGTTGCTGAAAGCGCTCCCGGATGCGCGGGTGGAGGATGCCCTCCAGCCGCTTTCTGGCCGCCGGCTCGGCAAACACGCGGGCCGCCATTTGGGCCCGGTCCAGGGTGCCGTCGGCGGCGATGAATTTGGCCCCGAACGCGTGGGCGATTTCTTTCAGGGCGGGACTGCCGGGGGCCACTACGTCGCGGGCCAGTTGATCGGCGCAGATCACCCGCGCGCCGGCCTGGGCAAACAGTCCGGCCACCGTGCTCTTGCCGGCGCCGATGCCGCCGGTGAGTCCAACCAGCAAGGTCACCGGGGTCAGGTCTCCTCCTGCAGCCGTTGCAGGTCGTGTTCGTGGCCGATCAGCAGCAGCACGTCGCCTTCCTTCAGCAGGTCGTCTGGCGACGGGTTGAAGTTGACCTCCTCCTCGCCGCCGTAGGGAGCGCCGGTGAGGGGGTCGGGGGCGCGCTTGATGGCCACCACGTTCACGTCGTAGTGGGTGCGGATCATGGTTTCCCGCAGCAGCATGCCCACATAGCGGGTGGGCAGCGGCATCTCCACCACGCCGAACCCCTTGGCCAGTTCCAGGTGCTCCAACTGGTTGGGCATGGCCAGTCCGTGGGCCAGGCGCACCGCTGACTCGCGCTCCGGGTACACGACCCGGCTCACGCCCAGCTTTTCCAGCACCTTGCCCTGCTTGTTGGTGACCGCCTTGGCGATGATCTCCGGCACCCCCAGATCCATGATGGTCATCACGATCAGGATGCTGGCCTCGATGGCCTCGCCGATGCTGACCACCGCCACGTCCACGTTTTCCAGGCCGATGGCGCGCAGGGCCTTTTCGTCCGTGGCGTCACACTGCACCGCGTGGGTAACCCGGTCCCCCACCCGGTCCACCTTGTCGGCGTCGATGTCGATGGCCAGCACCTCCAGGTCCTGCTCCACCAGTGTTTCGGCCACGGCGGTGCCGAAGCGTCCGAGTCCGATTACCGCGAACGTGCGCATGCATCCCTCTCCCATGGCGGGGCGCTGTCGCAACGCCCCGCCGCAAGCATAGCAGACCGGCTCCGGGTCGCATCATGCGGGTGCCGGGTCCGCTGCCGTGGCGTGGTTGACCCCGGTCTATCCAATGAGCACCTTTTCGCTCGGCAGGCGGTACCGTTGCTGGCTCTCGCTGGTGAGCACCGCGATGCCGATGGTGAGGGGCCCCAGGCGGCCCAGAAACATGGCCAGCGCGATCAGCAGCTTGCCCCCGTCCCCATAGGTGGCGCACAGGCTGCGGCCGTGGCCGTCGCCAAAGCTGAGCCCCACGGTGGCCACGGCGGAGGCCACCTCGAACAGGGTGGGCATCAGCTTGCCACCCTCCACGATCAGCACCAGCCAGGTCATAATCACCATCAAAAACAGCGCTGCCGCCCCCAGAAAAAAACTCTTCTGCACCAATGCCTGGGGGATGGTGCGGTGGTACACCGCCACCTGTTCCCGGCCGCGCAGGGTGGACCACAGGCTGGCCAGAATCACCCCGGTGGTGGTTACCTTGATGCCCCCGGCGCAGCTTCCCGAGCCGCCGCCAATGAGCATCAGCACAATCAGCAGGAACGCGCTGGCCGGGGCCAGCAGGGCCACATCCGTGGTGGCGAATCCGGCGGTGCGCGCGGCGAAGGACTGAAACAGGGCCATGCCGGCCATGCCGTCGTGCACCACCTTCGGGTTGGTCATTTCCATGGCGAACAACGCCAGGGCGCCGAACAGGCCCACCCCGGCGGTCATCGACAGGGTCATGCGGGTGTGCACGCTGAGCCGGGTCGTCTGCCCCGCCATGCGGCTGGAAAGGTCCGCATACACCAGATACCCCAGCCCCCCGGCGATGATGGCCAGACCGATGGAGGCGGTGATGTACGGATCGCTCCGGTACTGGATCAGGCTGTCGGAAAACAGCGCGAACCCGGCGTTGTTGAACGCGGACACCGCATGGAAAATGCCGAACCACGCGGCCCGGTCCGGCGGCATGTCCACCATGAAGCGCATGGTCAGCACCAGCGCGGTAAATCCTTCAACGACGAAGGTGATCTTCACCGTCAGGGTGGCGAAGCGCAGCAGCCCCTCCATGGTGGGGGAGGCCATGGCCTCGCTCAGCAGCAGGCGGTCGCGCAGGCCCATGCGGCGGCCGAGGATCAGCGCCACGAAGGTGGCCGCCGTCATGTACCCCAGGCCGCCGATCTGGAACAGCAGCAGCAGCACCACATGGCCGAACCCGGAAAACGCGGTGGGGGTGTCGAGCACGATCAGCCCGGTCACGCACACGGCGCTGGTGGCGGTGAACAGGGCGTTGATCAGCCCGATGGAGTGGCCGCTGGCGGAACTGAGCGGCAACGCCAGCAGCAGGGTGCCGATCAGGATCACGCTGCCCGCGCCGCCCATCAGGATTTGGGAAGGGGTGGCGCGCCAACTGCGCAGGCGGGCGCGCCAGGCGGGAACGTGGGCGCGTTGGGTGGAAACCCGTTTCATCTGGCGGCGCGGGTTCGGCTCAATACCGTTCCGGGAAGTACCGCTCGGCGCTGTTGATGGCCGGCAGGGCCGCCGGGGGGGGGCTCCAGCCGCTCAGGCCCCCGGCTGCGATCACGGTGCCGTCGTCCAGCCGGGTGGCGGTGTGGCCGAAGCGCGGCGTGGCCAGGCTGCCGGTGGCGCTCTGGGTGGGGGTCAGCCCGGTGGCGTCCACGATCTCCGCCCGGTCCGAGGCGATAAAGCCGCCTGCCCCGGCGCTTTCCAACCCGCCGGCGATCAGCACCTGGCTGGTGTTGATCAGGGTGGCGGTGTGGTAGATGCGCGGGGTGGCGGTCCAGCCATAGAGGAATCCGCCCACCTGATCGATCTGTTCCGCCACATGGCCGACGGTTGCGCCCGCCAGCGCATCGCCAGTGGTCACCCCGCCGAACAACAGCAGGTCAAATCCGCCGTTGAGCGCCGTGGCGGTGTGGGCGGCGCGGGGAATTTCCAGATTCGGCCCTGCGGATACCGATAACGTTCCCGGTCCACCGGTGGCGGCAATGAGCTCCGTGGAGGAGAGCGGGGTTCCGGTGGAGTCCCACCCTCCGGCCACCAGGATGTTGCCCAACTGGGTCAGCGTGGCGGTGTGGCCGTAACGGGGGGTTCCGAGCGCTACGGTGGTATCCACGAATCCGCCTCCGGTCCCGACCAGCGGGTCGTACACGCGGATATCCGCCAGGGCGAACCCGGTGTTGCCGTCCCGCCCGCCGATCATGTACACCACCCCGTTGGTCGGGTCGGTGACCAGCGCCGCGCCCTGGATGGGGACCGGGAAGAGGCCGGTGGCCAGATCGTCGATCTGTACCGGCTCCGGCGCCACGGTGCGGGTTTCGGCCTGGTTGTACTCGCCGCCGCCCATGGGGGTGCCCGTCGGGTCCAGCCAGAGGGGCGACGCAGCCGCCGTGGTGGCGGTGACAAAGCCGACGCCGAAATCCAGTTGCCCGCCCACGATCACCAGATCGTCCGGCGTGGGGAACGGCGCTCCGGGGGTGTCCGGCACCAGTGTGGCGACCGGTGCGATGCGGAAACTCGCGGTTGCATCGAACGTTGTTTCCCGGTCGAACCCGAACAAGGCCGTCCGGAAGCGCTCCGCGTAGCCCGTGCCCGATAACGGTGTCCCGTCCCCGTCCTGCCCGCCCACCAGCAGCACGTCGCCGCTGTCCAGCTTCACCGCCGCGTGGAAGGCACGCCCGGTGGTGCCGTTCAGTTGTGCGCCCAGGGTGGCCCATGTGCCCGCGGGGGCACCGCTGCCGCCTCCGCCGCAGGCCGAAATTACGGCCAGCCCGGCCGCAACCACCGCCGCCAGAATAATGCTTCGGCCCCGTCGGACCGGATAACGCCCGTTCATGCTGATGATCCCCTCTGGTTACTCCCCCACAAGTTATGGATGAAGCACCCCGATCCGTCAAGCGGGACCGGCCCGCGGCGGGCCTGGGGAAGGGTGTGGGTGGAGGCGGAGTGATCCGCTGGCCGGTCCCGATCCGCCGCTTTTTGGAGGGGGGGGAGGGGGTATTTCAAAGATCGGTTGGGGCCCCCGCCATGGGCCGTGATGGCCGGGGGGTGGAATTCGGGTGCGAGCGGCACGGCGATTCCCGCGACATGGTGGCCGATTGCCGTGCGACCGGGGGCGCACATCTGGCGCTGCTGGCGCTTGATGCGTTTGTGGGGAAATGCCCATTCGTAAAAACAACGGGTTGCGAGGTGCAAGGTGGAGGGCACGCGGGGCGTTCTGGCGGCGCGGACGGGGAAAAATCGTGCTACTTCGCTTCGCAAACAGCAAAGCTAAACCGTGAGTCCCGGTAAACCCCCGGGCATAACCCACTGACAACGTGGGAATTTTAGCCGATTGTGGGCATGGCGGAGTTGTTTCGCAAAAAATCGGCTGAAAACTCAGAGCCAGTTGTTTTTAAATTAAAAAACGCGTTTGTGGTTGCGAAATAAAACACGGTGAAAAATAACGGTTTTCGCGTTCAGAACCGGTTGTTTTTGTGGAATAAAAACCGCTTTGTGGCGGCGTTTCGCACCGTGGGTTTCGCATGTTCACGGTGACCTCGGAACGGAATATCAAGGGGTTCTGAAGGCCGGTAGCACGATGTGGTGGGTTGAACCGG
>JAOUMB010000036.1 GCA_029881725.1 Nitrospirota bacterium | reverse complement strand
CTCTAATCCATTCTCTACAGTCACATACCGCCGTGCGCGCAGCACACCCCCTTGTCCCCCTCCGGGGGATAAGGGATGGGGATTGGGGGGTGTGGAAGGACATGGAAGAAAACACAGACCACCCCACGCGACCCATGCGACAGCCTCCACCCGGCCATTCACACGAAATTCCAAGAAAGCCGTCCCGCCCACCGCAACCGGCCTTCCCCCACAGCGCGGCCCATCACCGATAGCCAATACAGAACGCAAGGCGGCCTGTCATTTCCACCGAAAGAGCTCCAATCAGCCCTCTACAGTCACATACCGCCGTGCGCGCAGCACACCCCCGTGTCCCCTGCCGGGGGATAAGGGATGGGGTTTGGGGGGCCGGAAAGGACATGGAAGAAATAAAAGAAACGGCATACGACCCATACACCCCACCCCACCCCACCCAACCATTCACACCAAAATCCCGAAAAGCCCTCCCCCTCACGGCGCGGCAAATCGACGATCGCCAATACAGAACGCAAGGCGGCCTGTCATTTCCACCGAAAGAGCACCAATCAGCCCTCTACACTCACATACCGCCGTGCGGTGCTGCGCGCACGGCGATATTTCCGGACGACCGAGTGCCGCCCCGGGGTGGAGTACGGTTTGACTCGCCAGCCATATCGCCGTGCGCGTAGCACGATTGGGGGGCCTGGAAAGGACGTGGCAGAAAGGTTTAAAGCGGGATTGAACCCGTGCGGCACGCTCCACACCACCGTTCTCACGATCGGAATATGGGTGACCGCCTTTCACGCACAAAAAAAGGGGGCCTGCCAAAAGGCAGGCCCCCAGAGGGTTGCGACCAGGTCGCGATCCACCCAGAGGGTGGAGTTACCCAGCTCCGACTTAGTTCGGGGCGTGCACGATCGAGGGCACGGAATGCCACTGCGAGGTGTACGGCACGAAGCTGTAGTCGCCAGCGTTGGTCGGGGTCCAAGCGTGGGAACCGCCGGAGGCGATCAGGCTCGGGGTGTCGCAGTTCAAGCAGGAGAAGAGGTAACCCTCGATGTCCTGCGAGACCAGCTGGGCCAGACCGTTCTCGGTGCCCGGGGTGGTGTCCGGCTGGGTGGTAGCGGAACCGCCCAGCGTGCCGATGGCCTGCTGGAAGGTCTGACGGCTCGCCTCGAAGGCAACACCCGGATCCAGCAGGTTGACCTGCTGCTCCAAGCGCTGATCCACGGCCACCTTGGCCAGGGAGACGTCGCTCGCACCGCCAACCCAGGACAGCTCAGAACGGAAGTTCTGCTTCAGCTCAACCGCGCCGGTGCCGGCATCGGTGGAGATCACGTAGCCCACAACGATCTGGTCGATCCACTCGTTACGCTGGTTCGCGGAAGCGGTGGTCGGCATGCCCATCGGGATGTCCGGGGTACCGCCCAGGTTGGCATCGGCGTCCGCGATCGTGCTCCAGCCCAGGTTCAGGCCGGAGAAGTAGGAAGTGCCGTCGGTGTTGAACAGACCGTTGTCGAAGCCCGGGTCCAGCAGGGTGGAGTAGCCGGAGTTCTCGGTGTTGTTGAACGGAACCACGAACTCCACGCCAGCGAAGAAGGTGCCAGCGGCGGCACCAGCCATCGCATGGTTACCGTGAGCAGCACAAGCCGCGACACCAGTCGTGCTCATGGCCTGCATCATGGTGACGGTGCCGGAGGAGGTGGAGGTGGCATTCGCGGTAGCGGAGCACTCGTCCACGAAGATCGGCAGGAAGCCAGTGGCGTTGCCCGGATCCGCGTAGTTCTCGGTGTTGTTGATGATGTTCAGGTCGGCGGCAACAGCCACGCCACCCAGGGCGGCGAAAGCAGCGGCGCCAACAGCGATAGAGATCTTCTTGTTCATGTTTTTCTCTTCCTTACACGTCAGTGTACTTACACTAATGGCATCCCTGAACCACTCAGGAGATACCGTGCGACCCGGTAGACACAATCACACCCGGATCACTGGGCCGTCCTGGCCCATCCGTGCGGAGGATTTTCTCCGCACATCCTTATCCTCCGAGCGGCCCGGACCTTCCGGTCCGCCCGGATGCCTCGGCATCGTTCGCCGAAGCACTCTTTGTGGCGTTGCCTGCCGTGGCAGGCGGTGCCACAAACCGTTGTTACCCGCCGATGGCGGTCATCGAGGTCAGCATCTTCTCCGGGCTCGCCATCGTGATGTTGTGCGCGTCCGGCTTGATCTGCAGAACCTCGTCAAACAATTCGTTCAATTCCTCGTTGGTTGCGCCCTCGCGCATGGCCTCGCGGAAGTCCACCTCGATCTTGCCGAACAGGCAGGGACGAACCTTGCCGTCCGCGGTCAGGCGGATGCGGTTGCAGGTGTCGCAGAAGTGGTTGCTGATGGCGTGGATGAAGCCCACGCGGCCGACGTATCCCGGAATCCGGTAGTTCTCGGCCGGGCCCGCGGCGGCATCGCCATCGTAGACCGGAATCAGCTCGCCCACACCTTCCTTGATGATGTTCTGAATCTCATCAATGGAGATGTACTTCTGCTGCCAGTTGTTCCAGTCGGAAACCGGCATGAACTCGATGAAGCGCATGTCGATGCGCATGTCGCGGGTCAGGTTGACGAAATCGACGAACTCGTCGTCGTTAACGCCCTTCTGGGCCACCGCGTTGATCTTGATGCTCGGGAAGCCGACCTTGACGGCCTCCTCAATGCCTTCCCACACGCGGGCCAGCTGGTTGCCGCGGGTGATCTCGTGGAACTTCTCGGTGTTCAGCGAGTCCAGGGAGATGTTCAGGTGGCGCAGGCCAGCATCGTACAACTCCTGGGCGTGGTCCTTCAGCAGGATGGCGTTGGTGGTCATGGCCACCTCGGTGATGCCCTCCACTTCGCCCACACGGCGAATGAAATCGACACACCCCTTGCGAACCAGCGGCTCGCCGCCGGTCACGCGAATCTTGTAGACGCCCCGGGTGGCCGCCAGCTCGATCACGCGGATCAGCTCATCATAGTTAAGAAGGGTGTCCTTCTCCATCCAGTGGTTGCCCCAGGCCGGCATGCAGTAGTTGCAACGCAGGTTGCAACGGTCGGTAAGGGAAACCCGCATATATTTGACGGTACGGCGGAAGGAATCAACAAGCTCGGTCACGTGGCACCTCGTTATCCTGCGGTGACAAATTCTGTTCTACTCTGAACGCGACGCCCCTTAAGAGAGCAAGCGTCGTGCCATCCGAAATCTTTTTCGCAAGCCGTTGGTTTTGCGTAATAAAAAGACCCTTTCCACATTTGCCGGAAAACCGGTGGGAAAACAAGTTCTCACAAGAGGAAGGAAAAGTTTTTCTCATTTCGATAACCAAACCGCCCATGTCGATCACGGACATTCTCCCTGGGCGCCACTGGTCTGTGTGTAGCCACTCGCAGCGGAGTAGGTGAAGGTGCCGGTACAGGCATTGCTGGTGGTCACCCCCGCGGTGACGTCGGTATACGATTGGTCCATGGTGCCCACCGCATCGCCGATCAGGTTACCGTCCGCATCCACCAGGGAGTCGATGCTGAAGAACAGGTCGAAGATCTGGTCACCATCCCCGTGGCCGCCCACCGCGCTGCCCGTCCCGATCATGGCGAGTTCCTGATGAAACCCGAAGTCGATTTCGTTACACCGCGCCTGCCCCGCCTGGGCGCCAAGCGAACCGCAGCCATCTGCTGCGTCCACACCGAAGGAGAGAATTTCATTTCTCAACCCCTGAACGAAGAGCGGGTTGCCGGTCCCGTCATCCCCATCCTCTATATAGGAGAGAAAATAGTATCCCGAGTCTCCGGTCTGGTCGAGGGCCAGCGGATTGGCATCCAGTGGCGTACCACCGCCCTCCGGATATCCCGAAGCATTGGCGGTAAAGTCGCAGTCCACCCGATTCTGGCAAATGGTCTGATCCGACGCGCCCGCGTCGATACCGAACCCAAACTGGGTGCTCCCGGCCAGATAGTAGGACGGACTGGAGGGATCGCCAACCATCAAATTGAAGGTATTCGGGTGCGGATCGTTCACTCCGGTAAGAATGGCCGGATCAAACCCGCGCATGGCCGAAAGGTTGTTGGCGGTCTGGTTGGAGGTGTTGACGATGCTTTGATCCGCCGCAAGGGAGATATGCGGGGACAGCATCAGTGCTGCCAGCACCAGGCTCCCCCATCTCCTGTTAACGGTCCGGATCATGAAACTCCCCTGCGGGCCGGATTGAGTTCCGGCGTGACACCAGCACCTAAATTGTGCACATTCCGTGCCGAACTGAAAAACACAGATAACGGCTTGTTTTATTTAAGACCTCACCCGCTACGGAAGCCCCTGTCCGGCTCGTGGAGTGACGAATGGGGGAAGTACAATGCCCAGGATTCGGAAAATCCGGCACCCGGTGCCACTCATCGTACCACCGATGGCCGGCGGGCGGCGATCAGGGGGTGGGCAGGTATCGCTCGGTGGCCTTGACCGCGTCGATGGTTGGCGCCACCCCCCCGGTGATCAGCACCGATCCGTCCAGGAGCCGGGTGGCGGCATGTCCGGAACTGCGCGGAACACGCATGGACCCACCCGCGGAAACGGACCCACGCCCATCGGGTGACAGAATTTCGGCACTCCCCACGGCCAGGTTGCCGGAGGAATACCCGCCGACGATCAACAGCCCCTTGTTGCCCGCCAGCTCCACGGCCCGATGCCGGTAACGCGGGCTCAACAACGACGCCCCGGGGCGGTTGAAGGAGATGCCCGCGAATTGCTCCACCCACGGCATCGCCCCGGATTTGGAATTTTTTCCACCCACGGCAAATATATTGGTTCCAACGGTTATGGGATCGTACACCGCATTGAGAGTCAGATGGGTGCGCGCCGGGAGCAGGTTCTGCACTTCCACGCTGGAGCGGGTGAACGGATCGAATACCTCTGCGGAAGCGGTGGCCCCGGTGGGATCGGTCGGGTCCTGCCCACCGACGATCAGCACCCGTCCGTCGGGAAGGGCGACCGCCGCGTGCGCCACCCGGGGGCGCACCAAGGTCCCCGTGGCCTCCTTGTTGCCATTCGGCAACAGGATATCCACCGTGGCCAGGGCATCGTTCGGGTTGTTGGGGTTGCCCTTGCCTCCGATCAGCAGAACCCGTTCGTAGCCGGGCTGATTCACCCACACGGCCACGTGCTGGGTACGCGGATCCCACAGGGTGGTGCTGCGCTCCCATATATTCAGGGAGGGGTCGAACACCAGTACCGTGTGGTGCGCCACCGACTGATTGCTTTGCGCAGCGTCCTGGTATTGCCCGCCCGCCACCAGCACCTTGCCGTTGGAAACACGAGTGGCAGAATGGAATGCGCGGGGCCCGATGTTGGGCGCGGTTGGAGAGTAGGGGCTGACCACCTGATTCAAATAGGGCCCTGCGGAAAAGGTCTGCGTTCCCGGATCGTAAATTTCGCTGCTGCTCAGTTCGTTCTGGCTGGCGCCCCGTCCGCCCACCACCAGCACCCGCCCGTCGGTGAGCAGGGTGGCCGTATGCTGGGCACGCCCGGTGATCAGATCGCCGGAGGGATAAAACCCTTCGGTGGCCACGGCCACAGCGGGAACGATCTTGGCTCCGGCGGGGGTGGGAAAGGACAGGTCGCCGGACAGGGACGCCACCTGATTGCCAGTGAACACCAGGCGCACCGCAAGAGGGGGAGACGTATCGCTGGTCGGCTGCACCGTTACCGGCCAGGTCACACCCGAGGATGTGAGCCCCGGGAGCGCAGACAGGTTCGGGGCGTTGAACTGCACGGGGGTGGTGGTGCGGTTGACCAGGTATACCGTGCGGGTGACCGGAACGCCCACCGGGGAGACGCCGAAGTCGAGGATAGAACCCGGTTGGTCCGGAAAGACGTGGAAGCCATCCGTTGCCGGCCACGCCTGAATCGACAGGGTGACCAGATCGGTGGCGCCCTGATCGTCTTCCACCTCCAGGGCGACGATATGGGTGCCGGATACCGTATAGGACAGGTTGGCGGTTACCCCGCTAGCGTCGAAGGTAAAGGTGGTGCCGTCGTAATCCTTATCCCAGCGGTAGGCCACAATGCTACCGGTGGCGCTGCTCCCCGACCCATCAAAGGACCAGGTGGCCCCGGCGAACTGATTGACGTTGGACAGGGGTTGAATGTGGGCACGCGGTCCCGCGGGCTGCCCTCCCCCACTGCCGCTGCCGCCCCCACAGGCGGAAAGCAGCAGGCCAAGGCCCACGGCCATCAGTCCCCATGCGGTAATTCCACTACGCCGCAACACGCGTGCTCCTGATCCCTGAATTCATTGGTTTCAACCTCCTGTTGAAACACTGCATAACCCGGGCCAACAGAGGATGTCGATGCAACCCGTTGATTATCAAATCCTTACGAACTCCGCACGCGACGGAGCCCGGATCACCGACGGAAATCCGCCACCCAATTGCGGCAGCCGGGGTTAGGGATTGGCCCCCTTCGCGCCGGATCACGGGATGATCTCCGGATCCACATACTGGGCGTTGTGAACCGGGGCCGGCACCACCGAGGAGACCTCCAGCGCCAGGCCGAAGCTGACCCATCGGGTGTGGAGTCCGTCCACCGTGGTGACCTGATCCCGCAGGGTCACGTAAATCCGGTCGCCCAGCGTATGGCCGGACAGGGCCGACAGGGTGACATTGTATTCCCCGGCCACCCCGTCGTACACGGCGTTCAGGTTTGCCGGCAGGCTCCAGACAGCCAAAGCACCTCCGGTCTGGTTGGTGGCGGAGATCACGTTGAGACTGCTGGCCACCGGAGCGAAGGCCTGCTGCTGGGTATCCAGGAACTTCACCTTGAAGGTGTAGGTGGTGTCGGTATCCGCAATCACCGGCGCCGAGGGTTGCACCTCCACATGCTTGAACTCGCCCGTGGAAATACCCGCTCCGGAGGCCAGGTGGAATGCGCCCACGCCCTTCACCGGCTGCCCGTCGGTGGCCGTGGCGGAAGTCAGTTGCACGCTGGTATCCACCAGGTCACCCGGAGCCACCGCCGCACCCACCAGAAGGGTGATTTCCTGCTCGTACTTGCCGCTGCCAATCTCGGTCAGGGCACCCAGCTGGTAGTCCACCCCCTGGGTAAGCGTGGTGGCCGTAGACACGTTGCTCAGCACCACCCCGGCCGCCGGGAAGTCGGATGCGGTCAACCCGGTGACGGGCAAACCCTGCTGATCCAGAATCCGGTAACGGAGCGGGAAGGTGTTGCCGATCACCACGCCGCTGTAGTCCACGTGGACGTTAAACAGGTGTACTTTGCCAGCCGCGCCGCCGCCGGTTACCACCACGTCGGTGGTGGCGATGGCGCTCTTGCCGGCGCCGTCGGTCACGCGCAGGGCAATGGTGTGGAAGCCGATGGGGGCGTAACTGGTGGCAGCCGTTGCGCCGGCGGCATCCACGGTAAATGCGATGCCGTTGTAATCGTAATCCCACTCGTAGCTGGCCAGGGGCGACACCCCGTCGGCACTGGTGCTGGTGCTGCCGTCCAGGTTGACGGTGACCCCGGCGGCCACAAACACGGCATCGGCAATCGGCACCGCCGTGGGCGGTCCCCACTCCACGGTCACCGGCAGGGTGGCCATGGCAACGTCGCCCCCGTTGTCGGCCACCCGTACCGCCACGGTGAAGGCGCCCGCCGTGGCAAAGGTAAAGGCCGCGGTGGGGTTGCCGTAACCAGGCTCGGCCACGAAGGTCGAACCGTCGTAGTTGAAATCCCACTCATAGGCGGTAATCGCGCCATCCGGATCAATGGCCGTGGCGGACAGGTTGAACGGCGTGCCCACCACCGCCGGGGGTGTTGCCGACAGGCTCACCTGAGGCATGGCATTGCCACCCACCGAAGTGGTGGAGACCGCCACGGACTTGGTCACCAAAGCCACAAAGCCCCGGTTGTCGGTCACCCGGAAAGCCACCTTGTGCACGCCGGAGGTACCCACGCCCCAGGTGTGATTGGCCACCTGACCGAGATAGTCGGGCACGAAGGTTCCGTTATAGTCCACGTCCCACTCATAGGCGCTGATGCCGTCCGAGGGACTGCCCGGCCCTCCGGTAAAGGTGGCCTGCACGGTTTCCAGAACGCCGGCCGGACCGGTGATGCTCGGGTTGGGCGCCACATACAGACGCGGATCGCCCCAGTAGGGGTTCACCTGGTTGCCTGCCGGGGATCCCGCCGCCGTGGTGATCAGGGAGAAGGACGCGGTGCGGGTGACCGTGCCCGGCACCGTATAGGCGAGGCTTACGTACTGGCGGTTGCCCTGGGTCATGGCAGTCAGGCCGGTGATGCTCAAATCGTACTGACTGGTGGCGGCGTTCCAGGTTCCGGTTACTACCGGAGCGGGCTGGGCGGAGCCGGCGGAGTCGGTCCAGCCGGTCACCGACCAGGCGCCAAGGGCGCCATCGTCGGTCAGGGCCATTCCATTGTCGAAGAAGCGCACCCCGGCGGAGAAGCTGGTGGCATCCGCGGCGATGTTGACTGCGGCCGGTTGCACCGCCATCCAGCGGAATGCGCCCGCCGGGGCAGGTTGTTCCACCATTACCGCCGCGGCACCGGTCAGCACCTGGTTATCGGTGATCAGCAGACCGCTGAGCGCCCCGTTTACCTGCACGGGGTTGCCCGGAAGAACCGGCGCGCCCGCGGCCAGCGCCACGGTCATGTCGTAAACGCCGTCGGCTTCCAGGCGCTCACCAATCCAGGTGACGGTGTAATCCACGGTGTTGGTCAGGGCCAGGCCGCTCACCAGGTTCACCAGCGACGGGGTTCCGAAGTCGGCGGCAAGCAGGCCACTGACCGGATTGCCCTGCTGGTCACGAACCGCGAAGCGGACGCTGAAGGACTGGCCGCGGGTGACGGTTTCGGCGTACGCGTCGGCCTGCAGCACATAGGCAATCCCCGTCTGCCCGGTAATGGCGGTGAGGTTATCCACGGCCGGGGCCGAGGCCTCATTCGAGTTGAACGACTCGAAGGTACCGTCCCAGGCGCGAACCACATAGTAGTAGGTGGTTCCGGTTACCGCCGTGGTGTCGGTCCAGGCGCCGGTCACCGCATCGAACACGGTGCCCATCAGGGTGTACCCACTGCCGCTGATGGTGGAGCGGTAGATGCGCTGCTGGATCACGTCACCGCTGGCGGAAGGTGTCCAGGTCAGGTCGATGCTGCCGCCGGCATCGGCTGGGGTGTCACTGGCCGCCAGTGCCGTGGGGGTGACCGGGGCGATGTTGTCCGCCGGGATGGCGGTCACTTCAGCGGAGTTTGCGGACTCGGCTGCCCCGTCAAAGACACGGAGCACGTAATAGTATGCGGTGCCGTCGGTCACCGTGGTATCCGCCCAGGTGCTGGTGGTGTTGTCAAAAATCGACCCCACCAGGACATACCCGCTGCCGCTGATGGTGGAGCGGTAGATGCGCTGTTGGGTCACGTCGATGCTGGTGGACACCGTCCAGGTGAGGGTGATGGAACTTCCGTTATCGGACGGGGTATCGGTGGCGGCCGGGGCCGTGGGTGCGGAAGGCAGAACATTGTCCACCGTGACCGCCGTGGCCTCGGGCGAATTGGCCGACAGGTTGCTGCCGTCGAATGCCCGCACCACATAGTAATAGGCAATGCCCTTGGTCAGCCCGGTGTCGGTAAAGGTGCCGGTCACGTTTCCGGCAATCGTGCCCACCTGCGTGTAGCCGCTACCACTGGTGGTGGACCGGTAGACACGCTGTTCCACCGCATCGGCGCTCACCGACGGCGTCCAGGTGACGGTCAGGGCGTTGCCGTTGTCCAGGGGCACGTCCGCCGCAGCGGTTGCAGTGGGAGCCGCCGGTGCCAGATTGTCCAGCGCGGTGGCCACGGCCTCGTTGGAACTGGCCGACTCGACGGCGCCGTCGAAGGCGCGCACCACGTAGTAGTAGACAGTTCCGGTCACCGCAGTGGTATCGGTAAAGGCCGCCGTGGTGTTATTGGCAAAGGTGGTTATCAATGCATAGCCGGAACCGCTGACGGTGGAGCGGTACAGACGCTGCTGGGTGGCGCCCCCGCTGGCCGAGGGGGTCCAGGCCAGGGCAATGGCGCCACCATTGTCGGCCGCCACATCGGAGGCGCTCAGGGCGGTGGGGGCCGTGGGCGGCAGGTTATCCACGGTGGTCGCGCCCGCCTCGTTGGAGGATGCGGATTCGAAGGTACCGTCGAATGCCCGCACCACATAGTAGTAGGTGGTGCCCACGGTCAGGCCGGTATCGGTATAGGTGCTGATCAGATTGTCAGCGATGGTGCCCACCTGGGTATAGGTACCGCCGGAGATCGGGGCACGGAACACCCGCTGCTGGGTTACATCCGGGCTGGACGACGGCGTCCAGCTCAGGGTCAACCGGGTACCGTCGTCCCCCGGCGTGTCGGCTACGGTCAGGGTGGCCGGCGCGGCGGGGGCCAGGTTATCCACGGCCGTGGCGGTGGCCTCGGTGGAATTGGCCGACGGGAAGGTACCGTCAAAGGCCCGCACCACATAGAAATAGGCGGTGCCGGTAACGGCGGTGGTATCGATCCAGCCGGTTGCCGCCGTCGCAACGGTCGCCACCTGGGTGTATGGTCCGCCGGTGGCGGTGCCGCGCAGCACCCGCTGTTCAATTACGTCGGTGCTGACGGACGGGGCCCAGGCCAGGGCAATGGCGCCGCCGTTGTCGGCGCCCACATCGGCCGCACTCAGGGCGGTGGGGGCAACTGGAGCCAGATTGTCCGCCGACGCGGCCGAGGCCTCCAGTGAATTGACCGATTCGGAGGTGCCATCAAAGGCCCGCACCACATAGTAGTAGATGATGCCAGTAGTGGCGGCGGTGTCGGTCCAGGTACCGGTGACGTTGTCGGCAATGGTGGACACCAGCGCGTACCCGCTACCGGAAGTGGCGCTGCGGTAAATGCGCTGTTCGACGGCGTCGGCATCGACGGACGGGGTCCATCCCAGGAGCACACTTCCACCCTGGTCACCTGCCACGTCTACGGCGGAAAGGGCGGTGGGTGCCACCGGTGGCAGGTTGTCCACCGGAGCGGCAGAAGCCTCAATGGAGTAGGCGGACTCCAGCAATCCGCCGCCGTCATAGGCGGTCAGCACATAGAAGTAAGTGACGCCCGGAACCAGACCGGTGTCGGTGAAGATGGCGGTTACGTTGTCGGCAATGGTGCCCACCAGGGCATAGCCGGTGCCGGAAGTGGTGGACCGGTAGATGCGCTGCTCGGTAACGCCACCGCTGGTGGACACGGTCCAGGTCAGAGTCAGACCGGTGCCCTGATCAGCGAGGGTGTCGCTAACCGTCAGGACCGTGGGGGCAATGGGGGCGCCATTGTTGATTGGAGCCGCGAAGACCTCGGTCGAATTGGCGGACTCGAACACACCGTCCCAGGCGCGGATTACATAGTAGTAGGTGGTGCCGTCGGTCAGGCCGGTATCCGTGTACCCGGCAGCTGCGGCGGAAAGGACCGCCACCTGGGTATAGGCCCCGCCGGATACGGTGGCCCGAAGCACCCGCTGTTCAACCACGTCACCACTTGCGGACGGGATCCACGCCAACGTGATGGAACCGCCCGCGTCCGCGGGGGTATCCACGGCAGTCGGCCCGGTGGGGGCCGCCGGGGACAGGTTGTCCGCCGGGATCGCCGAAACCTCCAGCGAGGCGGGGGACTCGGTGGTTCCGTCAAAGGAACGGACCACGTAATAGTAAGTCGTGCCGTTGGTCAGACCGGTGTCGGCGAAAGTCGCCGTGGTGTTGTCGGCAAATGTGGTCACCAGTACATACCCGCCACCGCTGGTAATCGAGCGATAGACACGCTGCTGGGTAACGCCCGGACTGACCGAAGGGGTCCAGTTCAGGGTAATGCCACCACCGTTATCGGCTGCGGTGTCGGCGGCGGACACCACCGTGGGAGCCAGCGGTGGATTGTTGTCCAGCGCGACCGCCGATGCCTCGTTGGACTGGGCCGACAGGTTGGTGCCGTCAAAGGCCCGCACCCGGTAGAAATACGTGGTACCGGTGACCGCAGTGGTGTCCGCCCAAGCGGCGGTGACCGCATCCGCGATGACTCCGATCTGGCTGTATGGGCCACCACTCGCCGTGGCGCGGTATACGCGCTGGCCGGTCACGTCGGGGCTGGTGGAAAGTCCCCAGTTCAGGGTGATGCTGCCGCCATTATCGCTCGGCGTGTCGATGGCGGTCAGGACCGTCGGCGCGGACGGGGCCAGGTTATCCACCGCAGTCGCGCTGGCCTGGGTGGAGTTGGCCGATTCGAACAGGCCGTCCCAGGCGCGCACAACATAGTAGTACGGCGTACCGTTGGTGGCGGTAGTGTCGTTCCAGGTGCTGAGGGTGTTATTGGGAATGGAACCGATCAGCACATACCCGGAACCGGAGGTGGTACTGCGGTACATACGCTGTTCGGTCACGCCCGCATCCACAGACGGGGTCCAGGTCAGGGTGATGCTGCCGCCCTCATCCAGAGGGGTATCACCCGCACCCAGCGCGGTGGGCGCAACTGGAGCCAGATTGTCCGCCGGTGTGGCAGTGGCTTCCAGTGAGTTGGCCGATTCATTCGCCCCGTCAAAGGCGGTCACCACGTAGAAATAGGCGGTACCGTTGGTCAATCCCGTATCGGCAAAAGTGGTAACCGCGGAACCCACGGTTCCAGTCAGGACATAGCCGGATCCGGAAGTGGCACTGCGGTAAATCCGTTGTTCCGTCACATCCACATCCGTGGACAGGATCCAGTTCAGGGTGATGGAACCACCGTTATCGGTCGGCGTATCCGCAGCTGCCACACCGGTGGGCGCCGCAGGGGTGATGTTGTCGATGGCGGTGGCTGTGGCCTCCACCGAGTTCAGCGATTCGCCGCCACCATCAACGGCGCGGATGACATAGAAGTAGGTAACGCTCTTTGCGACGGTGGTATCGTCCCAAGTGGTGGTTACATTGCCGGGAATCGTGCCAACCAGCACATACCCGCTACCGGAAACCACGCTGCGATAGACACGCTGCTCGGTCACCCCGGCGGAGATGGACGGAGTCCAATTCAGGCGGATGGCGCCGCCGTTGTCCCCGGCCACATCGGCGGCGGTGAGAGCAGTGGGCGCAACCGCAGCAACGTTGTCCACCGGCGCGGCAAACGCCTCCGCTGAATTTCCAGACACGCTGAGGCCATCAAAGGCTTCAATCACATAGTAGTAGGTCACCCCGTTGATCAGGCCGGTGTCGGTCCAGGTGGCAGTCGCATTACCCGCAATCACCTGCACCTGGGTGTAGAAACCGCCCGGCGAGGTGGAACGTTTGATACGCTGCTCGGTCACGTCCGGACTGGTGGACGGGGTCCAGTTCAAGCTAAGGGATCCCCCGTTGTCGCCCGGGGTATCGACCACGGTCAGCCCTGTTGGGATGACTGGAATCAGGTTATCCACAGAGGTGGCGGTGGCCTCGACCGAGAGCGGAGACTCGCTGGTGCCATCAAAGGCGGCCACCGCATAGAAGAAGGTCTGGCCACGGGTGACCGTGGTGTCGTTCCAGGATGCCGCCGCCGCGCCTACCGTCGCGGTAAGCACAAACCCGGTGCCACTGGTAGCGCTGCGGTAGATCCGCTGCTCGGTCACATCAACGCTGGTGGAAACGGTCCACGCCAACCCGATACTTCCGCCGTTGTCCAACGGGGTGTCGGCGGCAGTCAGTCCGGTGGGGGCCGCCGGGGTCAGATTATCCAGCGCAGTGGCGCTGGCTTCCACGGAGTCCACCGACTCCCAGGTGCCGTCAAAGGCGCGCACCACATAGTAGAAAACGGTACCGGTGGTTGCGGTCGAATCGGTCCAGGTGGTCGCCAAATTTCCGGCCAGACTGGCGATTGGCGTAACGTCGTACATCCCGGTGGAAGTCCCACGGTAAATACGCTGAACGGTCACGTCGGTGCTCACCGACGGGGTCCAGGAGAGGAGGATATTGCCTCCGTTATCCGCCGCCACATCCGCCGCCGTCAGTCCGGTGGGAGGCGTGGGCGGGAGGTCGTTGATGGCAACCGCCGAAGCCTGGTTCGAAGCCGGGCTGAGGGAGGTGCCATCAAATGACTTCACCACATAGTAGTAGATCGTTCCGGTGGTGACCGGTGTGTCGATATAGGTCGCGTCCAGGTTCCCCGGCAACACGGCGGTTTCGATGTACGGACCGCCAGAGGTGGTGCTGCGATAAATGCGCTGCTCGATAACATCGATGCTGGTGGACGGCATCCAGCTCAGGGAGATGGCGCCGCCATTGTCGCCGGCCACATCGGCGGCGGACAGGGCGGTCGGCGCCAGCGGCGCCCCGTTATCGACCGGGATTGCAGAGGTTTCGACGGAGCTCACCGATTCACTGGTGCCGTCAAAGGCTCGCACCACATAGTAGTACGTGGTGAGGTTGGTCAGGCCAGTATCGGCGAACGTGGCGGTAACGTTACCAGCCACGGTTCCTGCCAGGATGTACCCGCCGCCGGAGGTCGTGGAGCGGTAGACGCGCTGCTCAATCACGTCGGTGCTGACCGACGGAGTCCAGCTTAGGGTGATGCCACCACCGTTGTCGCCCGCCGTATCCGCGGCAAACGTTGCGGTGGGGGCCGCCGGTGCAGTGTCGTCCACACTGGCGGCAGATGCCTCGGTGGAATCAGGTGACTCGTTTGTGCCATCAAAGGCACGCACCACATAGAAATAGGTGATGCCGTTCGTGGCGGTGGCATCGGCAAAGCTTCCGGTGACGTTGCCCGCAATCGTGGTCAGCAAGACATAGCCGGTCCCTGTGGTGGTGCTGCGGTAAATCCGTTGTTCAGATACGTCGGAATCGGTGGACGGCACCCAGGCCAGGGAAATGCTGCCGCCCTGGTCACCCACCGTGTCGGCGGCCGCCAGCGAATTGGGGGCGGCAGGCGCCAGATTGTCCAGCGGCGTGGCCGTTGCGATGTTGGAGTCCGCCGATTCGTTCGTGCCATCAAAGGCGCGGACCACATACCAATACGGCGTGCCGGTCGATAGTCCTGTATCGGCGTACGTGGCGGTAGCGGAACCCGGAATCTCGGTCACCAGGTTATACGGCCCGGCCAGCGCCGTGGCCCGGTAAACCCGCTGGGCCACCACGTCCAGACTGGTGGACACAGTCCAGGTCAGTGTAATGGCACCGCCCTGATCCGCCGCGGTGTCGGCGGCGGCCAACCCGGTCGGAGTCAATGGCGCATTGTTGTCCAGCGGCGTGGCGCCGGACTCGGTGGAATTGACCGACTCCTGCGTGCCGTCCCATGCCCGCACCACGTAGTAGTAGGCGATGCCGGTGGTCAACCCGGTGTCGTTGTAGGTGGCGGTGGTATTGTCGGCAATGACCGCAATCTGGGTATAGGTTCCGCCAGAAACCGTGCTGCGGTATACCCGCTGTCCAACAGCGGAGGCGCTAACGGACGGTGTCCAGGTGAGGGTGATGGCGCCACCATTGTCCGCCGGGGTATCGGCAGCCAATAACGTTGTCGGTGCCTGGGGCCGGCCGTCAGACAGGGCCGTGCCAGTGGCTTCGGTGGAGTTGACCGATTCAAAGGTGCCGTCGAAGGCCGTCACCACATAGTAGTAGGGCGTGCCGGTGATGGCGGTCGCATCCACATAGGTGGTTGCTCCGCCAATGGCGGTACCCAGCAGCGCATAACCGGAGCCACTGACCGTCGAGCGATACACGCGGTACTCGGTGACGTCCAGGCTGGCGGAGGCAGTCCAGGTAACGGTTACCGACCCTCCGGTATCCGCCGGGGTATCGGCTGCCGCCACACCGGTAGGCGCGCTTGGGGCCAAATTATCGATCGCGGTGGCCGTTGCCTCAATGGAGTTGACCGATTCGCCTGTGCCATCAAAGGCCCGGATCACGTAGAAGTAGGGGGTGCCGTTAACCGCGGTGGCGTCGGTGTAGGTGGTGACCACATTTCCAGCCACGATACCCGCCAAGGCATAGCCGCCACCAGAGATCGTGCTTCTGTATAAACGCTGTTCGGTGACGTCCGTATCCGCCGAGGCGGTCCAGTTCAGGACAATGTTACCACCGTTATCGGAGGCCACATCAGCCGCTGCCAGTGCGGTTGGTGGCGCCGGAACAATGTTGTCCACGGACCGGATAGACACCTCGGTGGAACTGGCCGATTCGGTAGTGCCGTCGAAGGCGCGAATCACGTAGAAATACCAGGTTCCGTCGTTTGTGTTGGCGTCGGTCCAACCGGTAGCCGTGTTACCGGGGAGGGTGGCCACTCGACTGTACGGACCGCCGGAGAAGAACGAACGCCACACCCGCTGCTCGGTCACATCGGTGCTGGTGGAGGGGGTCCAGTTCAGATCCACACTGCCGCCCTGATCCGCCGGGGTATCCACTGCGGTCGGAAGCGTCGGTGAGGCAGGAGGCACATTATCCAACGATGTGCCGGAGGCCTCCGCCGAATTGGGGGACAGGTTCACCCCGTCAAAGGCGGTCACCACATAGTAGAAGGTCACGCCAGCATTGGCCGCGGTATCCCGCCAGGTGAAAGTAACGTTGTCGGCGATGGTCGCCACCAGCGTGTAGTTGGTGCCGGAGATCGTGGAGCGGAAGATTCGCTGTTCGGTGGTGTCCGCTGCCGTGGATACGGTCCACACCAGGTCAAGGGCACCGCCCTGATCCGCCGGAACGTCGCTCACGGAAAGCCCGGTGGGCGAAGTCGGCGGCAGGTCGTTGGCCGAAGTGGCCGTGGTCTCGATGCTGTAGGCCGACTGGAACAGCCCGTCCCATGTCGTCATCACATAGTAGTAAGGCGTGCCATCGGTGACCGAGGTGTCATTCCAGGTATTGGTGACATTGCCGGGAATGGTGGCAACCAGTGTATAAGCCCCACCCGTAACGGTGGACCGATACACCCGCTGCTCGAGGACACCGGCGCTGCCGGACACACTCCAGGTGAGAGTGATGCTACCGCCGTTGTCCGCCGGGGTATCGCTCGCACTGACCGTCGATGGCGGAGACGGCGGCAGATTGTCCACGGCGGTTGCGGTGGCTTCTGCCGAACTGCCCGACTCATAGGTGCCGTCGAAAGCTGTTACCACGTAATAGTAAAGAGTGCCAGTGACTGCGGTGATATCGGCAAACGTTGTCGCGGAACCGGTGGCGGAACCGACCAGGGTGTACGGTCCGCCGCTGGTTGTGGCCCGGTAGATCCGTTGCGCGGTAGCATCGGTAGAGGTGGTGGCCGTCCAAGTAAGGGTGATACTGCCACCGTTGTCATTGGGGGTATCCGCCGCGCTCAGGCCAGTAGGAATCGCCGGGGCGATATTATCCAGCGACTGTGCAGTCGCGGTTGCCGACAGGGACGACTGGTTGGCTCCATCAAAGGCGACCACCTTGTAATAGTAGGTAACGCCGTCCACTGTAGTGGCGTCGGTAAATGCTCCGGCTACGCCGTCGCCGACCGTTCCCGCCAGCACATTGGTACCACCTGCGCTGGAAGACCGGTAGATCCGCTGTTCGATCACATCAAGGCTGGTGGAAGGGGTCCAACTCAGGGCAATTGCGCCACCATTGTCCGCCGGTACATCAGCCGCGGTAAGCCCGGTGGGAGCCACTGGGGCAATGTTGTCCACTGAAACTACCAGCGCCTCGTTCGATCCGAGGCTTTCGTCCACCCCGTCAAACGCGGTCACCACGTAGTACCAGGTTCCGTCCGAAGGCAGGGTGCTGTCCGTATGGGCAGTCACATTCGCGGCCACGGTGCCCACCAAAGTAAAGCCACTGCCAGAGGTGGCGGAACGGTAAATGCGCTGTTCGGTGACGCCTACCGATGGCGAAAGGCTCCACGCCAGCGACACCTGGCGCCCATTGTCGCCCGGTACGTCGGCGGCACTCAGGCCGGACGGTGCAATCGGTGCGCCGTCGTTGATTGGGATCGCACCCGATTCGTTGGAATTGAGGCTCTCATCAAAACCATTGAAGCTGCGCACCACGTAGTAATACATGGTGCCGGTGGTTAGGCCAGTGTCCACATAAGTGGAGGTGGTGTTACTGGTGATGGTGGCAACCAGCGCATAACCACTGCCGGACAAGGTGCTGCGGTAAATACGCTGCTGCGTCACGCTCGCGGAGGGCCACGGAGTCTAATTCAGGGTCAGGCTGCCACCGGTATCCGCCGGGGTGTCAACCACGCTCAGAGCGGTGGGGGAACTGGGGAACGTGGTGGCGGAGGCAACCGGGGAATCCAGTGGTGAGGTTGAATTGCCTGCGGCATCAAACGCCACCACACGGTAGTTGTGGGTCTCGCCCGGCCCGAACACGCCGTCCACGAAGGGAGGCCCCGTTACCGTAGTCAGCGGCGACACCACGCTGTCACGATAGATGCGGTAACCAACAACACCCACGTCGTCGGTTGCGAGGTTCCAGTTCACCTGAATCTGCGAGGCGCTGATCCCCTGGGCGGTCAGGCTGGTGGGGACACTGGGCGGGAATACGTCACTGGGAGTGGTAACCGCCGCCCAGTTGACCACGACGGACATGTTGCCCGCAAGATCGACGGTTTGCACGCCGTAGGTGTAGGTGGCACCGGCCAGAAGACCACTGTCTGCGTAGCTTGCACCAACGACTTCAGTGACATAAATACCATTTCGGAACAGCCGGTAGCCCCGGATGCCCACGTTATCCGTTGCCCCACCCCAAGTGACATTAACCTGGGTGGCCGTGCTTGCGGTCGCGGTCACGGTGGAGGGAGCCGACGGCGCCACCGAATCGGGAGTCGCCTGAACGGGCGGGGCGGAGGGAGGCGACTTGTTGCCCGCCCGGTCCACCGCCCGGATCTGATAGTAGTAGGTGGTGCCGTCCACGACTGCGGTATCAGCGTAGAACACGTCCACGGTTTCCGCATGCAGGGTAAAGGTCACCCCATCCACGCTACGCTCAACCTGGTAACGGTCCACCCGCACGTTGTCGGCGGAGGCACTCCAAGTCAGGTCCACGCTCGTCGCGCCGTTGGCCTGTGCACTCAAGGCAGCGGGGGCATCCGGGGCATTCTGATCGACGCCCACGGCGCCACGGGTATGGTAAATGCGTCCCGCATCGGCAGCGCCACCCGGATCAGCCATGTCGGCTCCCACCATCACGTCAAAGACACCGTCGCCATCCGAGTCGCCATCCACCGACACGCTGATTCCCAGATTATCGCCAGCGGTCTCACCGGTCAGAATCCGGTCCACCGATGAGAGCAGGCGCGTGGACGGACCGCCCAGGACGCGACCGTAGCCCACGTACACGGCTCCCGCCTGAGACAGACCTCCCGGTGCGGCCAACGGGGCGCCAATGACCAGATCGGCAAGACCATCCTCATTGATGTCGCCCCGCAGGGAGATGGACGCGCCCAGAAGGCCGTATGCCTCTCCCTGGACCGTGTAATCAGCCACAGCAAGGCTCTGGCTGGCAAAATACCCACCGGTTTTTCCGCGCACCACATAGGCCTCGCCAGCGGAGGAGATGCCGTTGGGGTCAGCCCACTTGGCACCAATGGCCAGATCAGCCACTCCGTCGCCATCAAAGTCGCCACCGGCACTTACGGAAGAACCTGCCAGATCCCCTCCGTTGATGCCGTCGAAACGCGCCTCAGCGGTAATCAAGTCACGTTGCACACCACCGCCCAGCAACGGGTTTCCAAGCACAACATATACGCTTCCGGCATTGGTTTTACCGCCAGGGCTTTCCGACGCAGCGCCAATCACAATGTCAGCCAGGCCGTCCCCATTCAAGTCGCCGGAGGTCAGTGCACCGCCGGCCTGACCGCTTCCCTGGCTGCCATTCAAAACCAGGTCGGCATCAATTACGTGTGTTGGCACAGTACTCCACCCGCCCAGGAATACGTAGGTGCGACCGGCGCGATTGAGCGAACCCACAGCTTCCTTGGGGGCACCCACCAGCAGGTCGGCCCGGCCATCACCATTCACGTCTCCGCGGAGGTCCAGGGTGGTCCCCAGGTTGTCGCCGCTGTTACGGCCCAGGATCACCGCATCCGGTACAGTTACGGAAAGGTCGATGGTGGCTGGCCAACTTACCCGACCATAGAAGATGTATACCTTGCCGGTACCAATGTTGTCGCCGAAAGCGCCAATGGCAAGGTCTCCGATGCCGTCGCCATTCAGGTCGCCCCCAGCGGAGATCGCGTAACCCGTATAACTATTAACCGTGGCACCAACAATGCGCACATGGGCGGCGGACAGATTTTCCTGCCCAATGGCACAACCGCTTCCGAAGCGGATATACACCTCACCCGCATTGGTCCGCCCATAAGGCGCCGCGCTGTCCACACCAATCACCATGTCGGCAATACCGTCGCCGTTTAGATCCCCTCCGTTGGAGACGGCGTGTCCGGCCCGCGACCCAGCCACAGTGTGACTCAGTGTGAGATCCAGCAGACCGTTCAGATCGTTTACCACGGTAGCTGAAACGGCAGAACCCGGAACACTTTCGTTGCCGCTGGTATCGAATGCGGTCAGCTGATAGCTATAGGTCGCACGACTGGTCAGACACAGGTCCAGGCTGGCGAGTTCCGCAGCCGTGGCAGTGTGTGCCAGTGTGAATGGGCCACCAGAGCGGCTTCGGTAAATGTTGTAACCCGCCAGATCCGGCTCGGTGTTGGCGCTCCAACTCACCTGGATGGCTCCTCCCGCATCAGCGGCCACGTCAGTGGCAACGGTACCGGTAGGTGCGGCGGGCGGAAGGTCGTCACGTGGAACCGCCGAGGAAATGTTGGACCACGGAGACTCATTGGTGCCATCAAAGGCAGTTACCACATAGTAATAGGTGGTCCCATTGGTCAATCCGGCGTCAGTCAGGGCGGTGGTGCCATCCGTAAACGTGGCCAGAAGCGTCGGGAAAGTTACGCCATCCATACCCCGGAATACATGATGTTCCACCACGTCGGCACTGGTGCTGTTTACCCAGGTTAGATCCACGCTGCCACCCGAATCGGCCGGCGTGTCCACTGCAGCCAGCGAAGTGGGCGGAAGCGGCATCAGGTTGTCCACCGGCACAGCGCTCGCTTCCAGTGACAACGGACTTTCCGAGGTGCTATCGAACGCGGCCACGGCATAATAGTAAGTCACGCCCTTGAACACGCTGATGTCGGTGAAAGTGGTGTCGGTGTTGCCGAACAAGGAGGCCACCAACGTGTAGCCGGTGCCTGGGGTGGTCGTACGATACACCCGCTGCTCGACCACATCGGGGCTGATGGATGGAGTCCACGACACGATCAGTGCATCCCCCTGATCTGCGGGCCGGTCGGTCACGGCACCCATTACCGGGGCCGTGGGAACGATGTTATCCAGTGCAAGCCCGAACGCCTCCGCAGAGAGCGCTTCGTTCTCCTTGTCCAGCGAGCCAACGACGTAGTAGTAGGTCACCCCGTCGCTGAGGCCAACGTCGGTATAGCCCGCGCTGGTGTTGTCGGCAAAAGTGGCCACTGCCGTATACGGACCGCCTGCAACCGTGGAACGATACAGCACCTGACTCTGCACATCGGTGCTGACTGACGGAATCCACGAAATGGACAGAACGTTGCCATTGTCCGGGGTAACGTCACTTACCGACAGGGCGGTCACGGCCACGGGTGCGATATTGTCGTGCGAGGCCGCGCTCCATTCGGGAGAGAAGGCGCTTTCATTGGCGCCATCCCACGCGGTCACCACATAGAAATAGTTCACGTGATCCACGGTAGTGGCGTCGATGTAACTTGCCCCGGCAATCGGAGTGGGCCCAACCCGAACGTAACCGGAACCACTCAGTTCGCTGCGATACAGCAGATATCCCACCACGTCCGGAGTGGTCACCGTCGCCCAGTTGACCTGGATCTTTCCACCTTGGTCGGCTGGTACATCCGAAGCGATCAGAGAAGATGGAACGGCGGGTGCGATATTGTCGACCGAGAATGTCACCGCCTCATTGGAGTCAACCGACTCGCCGGTGCCATCGAAGGCACGGACCACGTAGAAATACGGGACGGTATCCACGGTGCTGGTATCAGCCCAGGTGGTTGTCAGGTTGTCGGCAATAATGGCCACCGGCGCGGGGTTATAGGTGCCGCTGGTGGTACCCCGGTAGACCCGTTGCTCGATCACATCGGTTCCGGTGGAGACACTCCAAAACAGGGTGATGCTGCTTCCCTGATCGGCGGGGGTATCCACCGCTGACAGACCGACGGGAGCCGGAGGCACGATGTTGTCCACCGCAGTGGCCACCGCCTCAATGGAGTTGACCGATTCCTGCGTGGCGTCAAATGCCCGGATCACGTAGTAATACGGGATGTCATTGGCAACCGCGTTGTCCACATAACCCGCCGACGCGTTGTCGGTGAAAGCGGTCAGCAGGATATACCCGGAACCGCTGGTTGTGCTGCGGTAGATCCGCTGCTCGACTGCATCGGGGCTGGTGGACGGAGTCCAGTTCAGGGTGATGGAGAAGCCCTGGTCGGGAGCGGTATCCATCGCCGTGAACGAGGTCGGCGCGGCAGGTGCCAGGTTGTCCACCGGGATGATCGAGAACTGGTTCGAATTGGCTGATTCGTTGAAACCATCCCACGCACGGATCACGTAATAGTAAGTGGTAAAGTTCGCCAAACCGGCGTCGGTGAAGGTGCTGGTGACGTTGCCCGGCACAGTCCCCACTAGCACATAGCCGCTGCCGGACACCGTGGAACGATACACGCGCTGCTCGGTCACGTCCGGCGCAGTGGAGGGGGTCCAAGACAAGTCCACGGAGAAGCCTTGGTCCGCCGGGGTGTCTGCGGCCGTCAGGCCCGTTGGTGTAGCGGGCGGGCCGTCATTGGCGCTGACCGCGCCGGCCTCCACTGAATTGATCGATTCCTGGGTGGCGTCGAAGGCGCGCACGACGTAATAGTAGGGGGTCAAATCCGTGGTGGTGGCATCCACCCAAGTGGCTGTCGTGTTGTTTGCGATGGTGGTCAGCAGCGTGTAGCCGGTTCCGGAAGTGGTGCTCCGGTAGACGCGCTGCTCGGTCACATCGGTGCTGGTGGAAACGGCCCAGTTCACGGTGATGGAACCACCGTTGTCGCCCAACGTATCGGCCGCGGTCACCAGGGTCGGTGCGTTGGGGGCGATGTTGTCAACCGATACCATCGTGACCTCGGTGGAGTTGGCACTTTCCTGCGTACCATCCCAAGCGCGGATCACATAGTAGTAGGTGGTGAAGTCCACCACGGTGGTGTCCACGAAACTGGACGTGGTGTTGTTGAGGAACGTCGTCAACGGCGTGTAACCGGAACCACTGGTGGTGCTGCGATAGATGCGCTGCTGGATCACGTCGATATCGGCAGACGGAGTCCAGGTCAGGGTAATACTGTCTCCCTGATCGCCGGGGGTATCCGCCGCACTCAACACCGGCGCTGCCGGGGCCAGATTGTCGAGCGACGTGGCCGTCGCCTCGTTGGACGAACCGCCCACATTGGCGTTGGTATCGGTCGGAACAACCACATAGAAGTACGCCGTACCATCCACCGCCGTGGCATCCACGTAACCGGGGGTGGCCACCGTACCGATCTGGGTGTACGGGCCGCCACTGACCACCGCTCGCCGCACCGAATAGCTGGCGATGTCGATATCCGCCGTACTCCACGTAAGAGTGATGCTGTCACCCTGATCCGCCGGGGTATCCACCGCCAGCAGATCGATGATCGCCGACGGGCCGGTGTTATCCACCGCCGCAATGCTGGACTCGTTGGATGCCGGGCCCACGTTGCCGTTGTTGTCGGTGGGGATTACCCGGTAGAAGTAGGTGGTGCCGGTGACTGCCGTGGCGTCCACATAACCCGGAGCAACTGTGCTGCCGATGGCCGCAAAACCGGTGGCCGTGGTCAGGCTGCGCTCCACCGCGTAGCTGGCGATATCGGTATCCGTCGTGCTCCAGGTCAGGGTGATGCTTCCGCCTTGGTCACCCAGGGTATCCGCCGCAGACAAGTTGACCACCTGTACCGGATTGATGTTGTCGATAGCGGCCATTAGCGATTCGTTCGACAGCGCGCCCACGTTGGCGCTGGTGTCGGTACCCACCACCACATAGTAATACGTCACGCCGGTCAGGGCCGTGGCGTCCACGTAGCCGGTGCTGCCGGTGACGCCGATCTCGGCATACGGGCCGCCAGGGCCGTTTGCGCGCCGCACCGAGTAACTGATTACGTCGGTATCGGTGGTGCTCCAGGAAAGGGTAATGCTGTCACCCTGATCGGCCGGAGTATCGGCGGCGGACAGACTGGCCGCCACCGGGGCCAGATTGTCCACGGAAAAGGTCCAGACCTCTGTGGAGTCAGCCGATTCCTGAGTGGCGTCAAAGGCACGAATCACATAGTAATAGGTGGTTCCGGTGGTCGCCGTGGCATCGGCAAAGGTGGTCGTCACGTTACCGGCAATGGTTGTCAGCAGCGTGTAGCCGGAACCGGAGGTGAGGCTGCGGTAGATGCGCTGCTCGGTCACGTCCGTATCAACGGACGGAATCCAGCTCAGGGTGATGCTATTGCCTTGGTCGGACAGCGTATCCGCCGCCCCAAAACCGTTCGGCGCCGCCGGGGCCAGGTTGTCCGCGGGCGCAACCCCCGCCTCGTTGGAGTTGAGCGATTCGTTCACCCCGTCCCAGGCGCGTACCACGTAGTAGTACGCCGTCCCGTTGCTCAGTCCCGTATCCGTAAACGTCCCCGTCGTGTTGTCCGCAAACGTCGTCACCAGCACATACCCGCTCCCGGATATCGTGCTCCGGTATACGCGCTGCTCCACAACGTCCACCGCAATCGACGGCGTCCAGCTCAGATCGATCGCGAATCCCTGATCCAACGCCGTATCCACCGCACTCAGCAGCGTCGGCGCCTCGGCAACCCCGTCATTCAAACTGGTCGCCGTCGCTTCTACCGAATCCACCGACTCCTGCGTCGCGTCGAAGGCGCGGATCACATAGAAGAACGCCGTCCCGGTCGTGGCCGTGGAATCCGTGTAGGTCGCCGTCACATTCCCCGCTATCGTCGCCAGAAGCGTGTACGGACCGGTCGTGGCCGTACCACGGTAAATTCGCTGTTCGGTCACGTCGATGCTGGTGGAAACGGTCCAATTGAGATCAATGCTGCCGCCGTTATCACCCACAGTGTCCGTCGCGCTCAAGGCAGTGGGGACGTTGGGGGCAATGTTGTCCAACGAGGTGGCCGAAGCTTCCAGCGAGTTGGCCGACTCCTGTGTCCCGTCAAAGGCGCGGATGATATAGAAATACGTTGTGAGGTCCGTCACCGTGGAATCGGCAAAGGTCCCGATCACGTTCCCCGCAACGGTGGTCAGCAGCGTATACGGGCCGCCCGTCGTGGTGCTACGGTAAATCCGCTGCTCCGTCACGTCGGTATCCGCCGACACGGTCCACGTCAGCGTTATGCTGTCGCCCTGATCCGCCGCCGTGTCCGCCGCCGAGAACGCGGACGGCGCCGCAGGGGACAAGTTGTCCAGCGGTGTGGCGCTCGCCTCATTGGAATTGAGCGATTCATTGAATCCATCCCAGGCGCGTACGACGTAGAAGTAGGTAGTGCCGTTGGTCAGTCCGGTATCCACGAAGCTGGCCGTGGTGTTGTCGGCAAACGTCGTCACCAGAGCATACCCGCTCCCAGATATTGTGCTTCGGTATACACGCTGCTCCACAACGTCCACCGCGATCGACGGCGTCCAGGTCAGGTCGATCGAGAAGCCCTGATCGGAAATGGTATCCGCCGCGTTCAGCAGCGTCGGTGCCTCGGCAACCCCGTCGTTGGCGCTGATGGCGCTCGCGGTATTGGATGGCACCGATTCCTGGGTACCGTCAAACGCCACTACATAATAGTAATAGACCGTGCCGTCGGTGGTGGTGGCATCCACATAGGTCGCTGTCACGTTGTCGGCGATGTTCGTCAGTACCGCAAAGGTGCCGCCTGCTCCGGTCTTGCGGTAGATGCGTTGCTCAATCACATCGGTGGCGGTCGATACGGTCCAGCTTAGGGAGATGCTGCCGCCATTGTCCGCGGGTGTATCCACCGCCGTCACCGCCGACACCGCCACCGGGGAAATGTCATCCGCCGGAGTGGCGCTCGACAGGGGGCTGTCCACAGACTCCTGGGTCTGATCCCACGCCCGCAGCATGTATGTATAGGCCGTCTTGTTGGTCAGACCGGTATCCACGAAGCTGACCGTGATGTTATCGGCAAACGTGGTCACCAGCGTCCACGGGTCCGTCGGCAGGAGCCGTCGGTACAGCCGCTGCTCCGTCACGTCCGTGCTGCCCGATACCGCCCAATTGATCTGAATCTTTCCGCCCTGATCTCCTGGCACATCGAACGCGTTCACCAGCGCAGGGGCGTTGGGAGCCAGGTTGTCCACCGGAACGGCAGTCGCCTCGTTCGAGTTCAGCGATTCCGTCACCCCGTCCCACGAACGCACCACATAGAAATAAGCAGTGCCATTGGTCAGTGCCGTATCGGTAAACGCACCGGTTGTGTTGTCCAGAAAAGTCGTCACCAATGTATACGGGCCACCCGTCGCCGTTGCCCGGTACACTCGCTGCTCAACCACATCCACCGCGATCGAGGGTGTCCACGCAAGAGTGATGGAGAAGCCCTGATCGGCGGGCGTATCAAGTGCACTCAACACTATCGGCGCTTCCGGGGCACCGTCGTTAGCCGATGTCGCCGTAGCTTCGTTGGAACCCACGGACTCCTGCGTCTGGTCAAAGGCGCGAACAATGTAGTAATAGGCCGTGCCGGTAGTGGCCGTAACATCCACATAATTTGCGGTAACATTGTCCGCGATCGTGGTCAGCAAAGCGTACGGGCCGCCCGTCGCCGTCCCGCGGTAAATTCGCTGTTCCGTCACGTCGGTGCTGGTAGAAGCGCTCCAAGTCAGATCAATGCTGCCACCGTTGTCTAATGGCGTATCAACGGCACTCAGCAAAGTCGGTCCGTTCGGTGCGATGTTGTCTACCGAGACCGTGAAGTCCTCGTTCGAATCCGCCGACTCCTGGGTGCCATCCCAGGCACGGATCACGTAGTAGTACGTGGTGAAATCCACCACTGTGGTGTCCACAACGGTGGCCGTGATGTTGTCGGTGATCGTGGTCAGCAGCGCGTAGCCGGTACCGCTCATCGTGCTGCGGTAGATACGCTGTTCGGTCACGTCCACGCCAGTGGAAACCGTCCAGGTCAGGGTAATGCTGTCACCCTGGTCCCCCGGGGTATCCAACGCCGTCAACCCTGTGGGCGTCGGCGCTGCGTTGTTGTCAGCAGCTGCCGCCGTTCCTTCGTTGGAGGCGGATCCCACATTGGCGTGAATATCGGTGGGGATCACCCGGTAGAAGTAGGTGGTGCCGGTGGCTGCCGTGGCGTCCACATAACCCGGAGCAACTGTGCTGCCGATGGCCGCAAAACCGGTGGCCGTGGTCAGGCTGCGCTCAACCGAGTAGCTGGCGATATCCGTATCCGTCGTGCTCCAGGTCAACGTGATGCTGCCACCCTGGTCCGCCGGGGTGTCCACCGCCAGCAGGTCGGTCACCTGCACCGGCGCGATGTTGTCCACCACCAGCGCGCTGGACTCGTTGGAGGCGGGTCCCACATTAGCGTGAATATCGGTGGGGATCACCCGGTAGAAGTAGGTGGTGCCGGTGGCCGCCGTGGTGTCCACATAACCCGGAGCAACTGTGCTGCCAATGGCCGCAAAACCGGTGGCCGTGGTCAGGCTGCGCTCAACTGAGTAGCTGGCGATATCCGTATCCGTCGTGCTCCAGGTCAACGTGATGCTGCCACCCTGGTCCGCCGGGGTGTCCACCGCCAGCAGGTCGGTCACCTGCACCGGCGCGATG